>NZ_JBIALS010000048.1:0-50175 GCF_042873655.1 Streptomyces sp. NPDC004609
TCATCAGGCCCTCCGGGCATTTCCCTTCGGTCTTGCGTTTCCAACCTTACCAGACCTTTTCCCCATTCCGTTTCCGGACCGGGAATTCAATCGGGTGGCTGATTGGAGAAGCCTTTTGCCTTTCGGCGTGTTCACTACGTTAGCCGATTCCCGGGGCAACTCATAATCGAGTTCATCAGGCACGAATTCCGGCATGCCGAAATCAGACCCGATGGGGGTTCGTCGTCAGTAGTGGGTGGCCGCCTCGGGATGCTGAGCAGCAGGTCCCGTGTCAAGCGGCTCGGGCTACGTTAGGCGTCTCGGTGAGGCGAGTCAAGTTGCCCTTCGGCGTGGCACATGCGCGCGGTAGGGGCTCACCGTGGGGTCCCCGTCGATCCAGTAGCGCCAGGGGTGGTGGGCGCCGTCGCCGCCGACCCCCGTGCGGGGGCCGCTGCGTACCTGGTCAGCTGGTGTGGGCGTGCCATGGATCAGGGTGAGCGGGGAGGGGGTCCCGGCGCAGAGGTCCGTACCGTTGAGGGCCCGGTCGACAGCGAGGGCCGTGGCCAGCCGGGCCGGCCCTTTGGCCAGTTCTCTGTCGTATCGGGCCGAGATTCGACGTTTACGAGCCAGCTCCGCGCCTACCTGGATCTCGCCGGCCCGGAGCAGCACCCCGCTCGCCCGGCCTTCCGGGCCGCACACCACGTTCAGGCAGTGCCACATGCCGTAGGTGAAGTAGACATAGGCGTGGCCGGGCGGGCCGAACATCACTTCGTTGCGCGGGGTTCGGCCGCGGAAGGCGTGGGAACCCGGGTCGAGCTCTCCCGCGTATGCCTCGACCTCGGTGATGCGCAGCTCGATGGGACCGTCGTCGGTTCGGCGGACGAGGGTGCGGCCGAGGAGTCCGGGTGCGACGTCCAGTACGGGACGGTCGAAGAAGTCCCGGGGCATCGGCGTACGGTCGGGGCTCTCGATCATGGCGTCCGAGGGTACCCGGGAACCCGTGGCGGCCGTCAGACGTATGAAGAGGTCAAGACCTACAAGGAGTGGACATGGGCTTCAAGAAGCTGCTCGCGAGCCTGGGCGCCGGCGGGGCGTCCGTGGAGACGGTGCTCACCGAGGAGAACGTCGTGCCGGGCGGTGTCGTCCGGGGCGAGGTGCGGATCGAGGGCGGGTCCGTCGACCAGCAGATCGAGGGCCTGTCCGTCGGGCTCCAGGCGCGCGTCGAGGTGGAGGGCGGTGACCACGAGGTCAAGCAGGACATCGAGTTCATCCGGCAGCGGCTCGGGGGCGCGTTCGAGGTGAAGGCCGGGGCGGTGCATGTGGTGCCGTTCGGGCTGGAGATTCCCTGGGAGACGCCGGTCACGAACATCGCGGGGCAGCAGCTGCGCGGGATGAACATCGGGGTGACGACGCAGCTGGAGATCGCTCGGGCCGTGGACTCGGGTGATCTGGACCCGATCCATGTCCATCCGCTGCCTTCGCAGCAGGCGATTCTCGACGCGTTCCTCCAGCTCGGCTTCCGCTTCAAGAGTGCGGACATGGAGCGCGGGCACATCCGCGGGACGCGGCAGCGGCTGCCCTTCTACCAGGAGATCGAGTTCTTCCCGCCGCAGCAGTACCGGGGCCTGAACCAGGTCGAGCTGACGTTCGTCGCGGACGACCGCGAGATGGATGTCGTGCTGGAGATGGACAAGAAGCCGGGGCTGTTCAGCGAGGGCAGCGACTCGTACAAGGCCTTCAAGGTGGGGCACCACGACTTCGCCTCGACGGACTGGGCCGCGTATCTGAACCAGTGGCTCGCCGACGTCGGCGGCCGTCGCAACTGGTTCTAGGAGTAGCTCTAAGGTCGTGTCCGGCTGGGCAGTCAGCACGGCAGGACAGCGAAACCGGAGGTTCAGACGTGACCGAGCAGAAGAGGGCGCCCCTTCCGCACGACTTTCATCCCGAGGTGCCGTCGTTCACGGTGGTGAGTGATCAGCTCGCGGCGGGGGCTGCGCTGAAGGACGATCAGGTCCACGCGGCCGGGAACACCTCTCCCCATCTGCGGTGGGAGGGCTTCCCGCCCGGGGCGAAGAGCTTCGCCGTGACCTGCTTCGATCCGGACGCGCCCACGGGCAGCGGATTCTGGCACTGGGTGCTGTTCGACATTCCGGCCTCGGTCACGGAGCTGCCGGCGGGCGCGGGCAGCGGGTCGTTCGAGGGGCTGCCGGCCGGCGCCGTGCACGCGCGCAACGACTACGGGTCGAAGGACTTCGGCGGCGCCGCTCCCCCTGCCGGGGAGAACCACCGCTATGTGTTCACCGTGTACGCGGTCGACACCGAGAAGCTCGGGCCCGACGCGGATGCCTCCCCCGCGGCCGTGGGCTTCCATCTGCGCTTCCACACGCTGGGCCGCGCGCAGCTGATCGGTGAGTACGAGGCTCCCTCGGTGGGCTGACCACCGGCATCGGCCGTTCGTTTGTTGTTTGCCCTGTCCTGGTCCTGGAGAGATCAGGGCAGGGCAGTTTTTTGTCTGCCGGGGGCTCGGGGGTCCCGGGGCACGGATATTGCGTTGTCCATCTCGGCGCGCCCGGCCAGAGTTGATCCCAGCCCAGGGCCCGTGAGGGGCCGGGCGGGCGAACGGAGGTGGGGGAGATGCGGGACACGCTGGTACTGAACGCGAGCTTCGAGCCGCTGTCGACGGTGACACTCAACCGCGCGGTGGTGCTGGTTCTCCAGGACAAGGCCGTTGTCGAGCAGGCCCACCCCGGTCTCCGTGTGCGTGCCGCCGCCGTCGAACTTCCGGTGCCGCGGGTGATCAGGCTGTGCAGATACGTCCGGGTGCCGTTCCGAAGACAGGCTCCGTGGTCGAGGCGGGGTGTGCTGGTCAGGGACCAGCACCGGTGCGCGTACTGCGGGAGGCGTGCCACGACCGTGGACCACGTGGTACCGCGGTCGCACGGCGGTTCGGACAGCTGGCTGAACACGGTGGCGTCCTGCGCCGAGGACAATCACCGCAAGGCGGACCGTACGCCGGAGCAGGCGGGGATGCCGCTGCTGCACGAGCCGTTCGTACCGTCTCCGGCGGACGCGATGCTGCTGGGGCTGCGGGCCGGTGAGCGGTCGGCGCTGCCGGAGTGGCTGACGGCGCAGCCGGCCGCGTAGGCGCGGGATGGTGGGAGCCCGTTCTCGTTCGTCGAGGGCGGGCTTCCGTGCTGTCAGCCGTAGCGGCGGAGGAGCAGCTGGACGATGGCAACCGTGCCGACGGCGACGATGATGGCGCGGAGCGCGGCCGGAGGCAGTCTGCGGCCCACCTTGGCGCCGATCTGGCCTCCGACGGTGGATCCGACGGCGATGAGGAGGACGGCCGTCCAGTCGAAGTCGGCGACGAAGAGGAAGAAGATCGCGGCGATGCTGTTGACGACGGCCGTGAGGATGTTCTTGACGGCGTTGAGGCGTTGCAGGGTGTCGTCGATCAACATGCCCATGAGGGACATGTAGATGATCCCCTGGGCGGCGGTGAAGTAGCCGCCGTAGACGCTGGAGAGCAGCAGTCCGGTGGTCAGGAGCGGGCCGCCGTCGGGGTGGGCGGGGGTGCCCGTGCGTTCGCGGCGGCGCTGGACGGCCTTGGCGAGGCGGGGCTGGAGGATGACGAGGACGAGGGCCAGGGTGACGAGGACCGGGACGATCGTCTCGAAGGCCGTCGAGGGGAGCTGGAGAAGGAGTACGGCTCCGGTGATGCCGCCGGCGGCCGCGACGACGCTCAGGCGCAGTACGCGGCGGCGCTGGCCGGTGAGTTCAGCGCGGTAGCCGATGGCGCCGCTGATCGCGCCGGGGACGAGTCCGAGGGCGTTGGAGACGGTGGCGGTGACCGGGGGCAGGCCGGTGGCCAGCAGTACGGGAAAGGTGATCAGTGTGCCGGAACCGACGATGGTGTTGATGGTGCCGGCGCTGATGCCCGCGGCGAAGACGGCGAGCATCTCCCAGATGGTCACTCCGCTCCCCCTTCATGATCGGTGCTGAATGCACCGATCATGCCTGACGGGGAGCCCCTCTCAGTCGACCGGGGGCTCCTCGCGGCGTTCCTTGCCGGTGTTGAAGCCGGATACGCCGCTGCCGAGGTTGCCGAAGGCTCCGGAGAGGCCCTTGAGGGCGTCGCCGATCTCGCTGGGCACGATCCAGAGCTTGTTGGCGTCGCCCTCGGCGATCTTCGGCAGCATCTGGAGGTACTGGTAGGACAGGAGCTTCTGGTCCGGGTCTCCGGCGTGGATGGACTCGAAGACGGTACGGATGGCCTGCGCCTCGCCCTCGGCGCGCAGCGCGGCGGCCTTGGCCTCGCCCTCGGCGCGCAGGATCGCGGACTGCTTCTCGCCCTCGGCGGTGAGGATCTGCGACTGGCGGATGCCCTCGGCGGTGAGGATCGCGGCGCGCTTGTCACGGTCGGCGCGCATCTGCTTCTCCATCGAGTCCTGGATGGAGGTGGGCGGCTCGATGGCCTTCAGCTCGACGCGGTTGACGCGGATGCCCCACTTGCCGGTGGCTTCGTCGAGGACTCCGCGCAGGGCCGCATTGATCTCCTCGCGGGAGGTGAGGGTCCGCTCCAGGTCCATGCCGCCGATGATGTTGCGCAGGGTGGTGACGGTGAGCTGCTCGATCGCCTGGATGTAGCTGGCGACCTCGTAGGTCGCGGCTCGTGCGTCGGTGACCTGGTAGTAGATGACGGTGTCGATGTTGACGACCAGGTTGTCCTGGGTGATCACCGGCTGGGGCGGGAAGGGGACGACCTGTTCGCGGAGGTCGATGCGGTTGCGGATGGAGTCGATGAACGGGACGACGATGTTCAGTCCGGCGTTCAGGGTGCGGGTGTAGCGGCCGAACCGCTCGACGATCGCGGCGCTGGCCTGCGGGATGACCTGGATCGTCTTGATGAGGGCGATGAAGACCAGCACCACCAGAATGATCAGGACGATGATGATCGGTTGCATCGGTTTTCCCCGTGCCCTTCGCTGCCGGATGATGGTCTGATGATGATCGAGTTTTCCAGATCGGGGGCTGGTGTGGGGCCGGTTCGGCTTCCTTGTTCGGATCACGGTCCGTGCGCCGGTCCCGGGGCCGTGGATCGCGGTCGCGGGGCCCGGCCGCGGGCGGGGCTCACATGACGACCGCGGTGGCGCCCTCGATCTCGACGACGTCGACCTGGCGGCCCACCTCGAAGACCATGTCGCTGTCGAGCGGGCGGGCGGACCAGACCTCGCCGGCGAGTTTGATGCGGCCTCCGTTGGCGTCGACCTGTTCCAGGACGACGGCCTGACGGCCTTTCAGGGCGTCGACTCCGCTGGCGAACTCGGGTCTGCGCGATCGGTGACGGGCCGCGATCGGCCGTACGACGGCGATCAGGGCGACGGACACCGCGGCGAACACGAGCACCTGGGCGACGGTGCCGCCGCCGAGTGCCGCGACGACGGCGCCGGCGACCGCTCCGGCCGACAGCATTCCGAATTCGGGCATCGCCGTCAGGACGAGCGGGATGCCCAGTCCGACCGCGATGATCAGCCACCACACCCATGCGTCGATTTCCACAACGTCATGGTAGATCCGCCGGTCGGGGTGGGGACAGAGGACAAAACGCCGCCCGGGCGGGTGGACGCGGGCCCGGGTGGGGGCCGTGGGGGCGGTGGTGGTCCTGGTGTCGGCGGTACGCGGGTGGCGGTGCGGGAGCGTGCGGCTCGGCGGCTTCGGGGTCGGGCGGGGCGGGTGTTGGCGGCGGGCGGGACGGCTCGTACTCCTGCTCGGGGAACCGCGGGTCAGCCGAGCGGGAGGCCCCGGGCCGTCCAGCGGTCGCCCAGCCGCTCGACGACGAGCGGGAGGCCGAAGCAGTGCGAGAGGTTGCGGGAGGTCAGCTCCATCTCCACGGGTCCGGCAGCCAGCACCCTGCCCTGGCGGATCATCAGGACGTGGGTGAAGCCGGGGGCGATCTCCTCGACATGGTGGGTGACCATGATCATGGAGGGGGCGTACGGGTCGCGGGCGAGGCGGCCGAGACGGCGCACCAGGTCCTCGCGGCCGCCGAGGTCGAGCCCGGCGGCGGGCTCGTCGAGGAGCAGCAGTTCGGGGTCGGTCATCATGGCGCGCGCGATCAACGTGCGCTTGCGCTCTCCCTCGGAGAGGGTGCCGAACCTGCGGCCCAGGTACTCGGTCATACCGAGCCGGTCGAGGAAGGCGCGGGCGCGCTGCTCGTCGACGGGGTCGTAGTCCTCGTGCCAGGTGGCGGTCATGCCGTACGCGGCGGTGAGCACCGTGTCGAGCACGGTCTGGCGCTTGGGGAGCTTCTCCGCCATCGCGATGCCGGCCATGCCGATGCGGGGGCGCAGGTCGAAGACGTCGACGGCGCCGAGGTGCTCGCCCAGGATCGCCACGGTGCCGGTGGTCGGGTACAGATAGCTGGACGCGAGGTTGAGGAGCGTCGTCTTGCCGGCGCCGTTGGGGCCGAGGATGACCCAGCGCTCCCCCTCCTTGACCGACCAGGAGACGTCGTCCACCAGAGCGCGTCCGTCGCGGACCACGGATACGTCCACCAGCTCCAGTACATCGCTCATGAGCGCGTTGTCTCCCCATGCAATCGTGTTGAGGTCCGAGAGGGCTCTACGCCTGTGGGCAGCCCCCTGAAGAAATCTACGCCACCCGTCGGACAACCCCGTCGCCCGGCCCGTTCCTTGGGGAGGTCCCCGGGGAGTGCCGTCACGGCGGTGTCGCCCGGGCGGGGTCCGGTGCCGGGGCTCCGCCCGCGCCGCGGCGCCCGGGGAGGTGTCGCGGGGACGGAGGACGGAGCGCCCGGCGGGCCGTGCTCCGCAGGAGAGTTGCGTGCGCGGCGGCGGCTCCGGGCCTCTCCGGCGCGGTCGGGGAGGCCCCGCCGGACGTACGGCCGCGGAGGGAGGCTCGCCGCCGGGGCACGCCGGGAAGCCGGGACTTCGGCGGCATGTCCCAGGGCGTTTCTGATGGGTCAGGCTGGGTCCGGGAGCGGGGTCTGGTGCCGTGGATCGCAAGGCGGAGGATGGGGGTACCTCCCGGGCGAAGCTCCGGGGGAGAGCCACTGCGGTGGGGGTACCCCCGTGCCCGCAGGGCACAGGGGGCCATGGGCGACCGACGACAACGCGGCGTGGGGTACCTCCCGGGCCGCCAGGCCCAGGGGGAGCGCGGCACCAGGGCACGCGAGCCCAGCAAGACCCATCAGAAGCGCCCTAGGCTGGGTCCATGCTTTGGGGACCTTCGGAACCACGTTCAGGACGGCTGGCCGTGTGGGGCAACGCCCTGCTGGCCGGGGCCGTGTCGCCCGACGACGCGGTGCTCGCGATCGTCGGCGACGATGCCGTGCACCGGGTGGAGGGGCTGCCGGACGAGGCCGGCCCGGTCGGGCTCACGCTGGCGCTGGGGCGGCTGCGGGCGCTCGGGGTGACCGGCTGGCGGGTCGCGCTCCCGGTGCCGGGGCATCCGCTGGGCCTCAGCGGGCCGCCGGAGTTCAACAAGCGGGCGCTGGAGGCGGAGGAGGCGGTCGTCGGGTACGGCGCGGGGTACGGGCTGGTGCCGGAGGTGTACGAGGCGGGCTCGGGCCCCGGCGCGGCCGACCTGCATGTGGAGGTGCTCTGGCACTGTCTGCCGGTGCGGGAGGCGCCGCCCGCGGACGTTCCCTCGCTCGGTGAGGCGGAGCGCGAGCTGGCGGAGGCGCTGCGGGACGCGACGGAGGTGCTGTCGCGGCTCGATGTGGCGGCGTCGGGGCCGGTCGCCGAGGCGGCGATCGACGCGTACCGGGCGCGGGTCGAGGAGGGTGGCCCGAGCGGCCCGGGGCCGGCTCCCGGGTATCCGCCGCGTGCGGTGCGGGTGCTGGAGCTGGCGCGCCGGGTGGGGCTGCTGGTCTCGGTGGCGTACGAGAACGGGCACGGCGGCGCGGTGAGTGCGGCGGAGATGGCGGCGAGGGGCGAGGCGCTGCGGCCGGTGGAGCGGGTGGCGCGGCGGGCGCGGGTGGCGGCCTACAACGCGTATGTGGAGGAACGGGAGCGGGGGGTGTGACACCCCGGGGGCGCGCGCCGGTGCCCCGCGGGGGCTCCGCCGGGGCCGTGCGCCTCCCGTCACGGCCGGGGCAGGAGGTGTGAGGCACACCTCGGGCCGGGGGCACACCTCGGGCGGGCGCGAGCCCCCGGCCCGGAGTCGCCGCGAGGACCCGCGGGCACGGCCCGCCTCGGACCCGTGGTACGGATGCGTGGCGGGTCGGCAGCGGTGGGAGGGGGCGGGGAACGCCGAACGCCGGAGGGGCGGGAGCCGGCCTCCGGCGGGTGGGGCGAAGGGGCGTCAGCCGTTGTGGCCCACGTTGCCGAAGGCGGGGTTGAGCAGGCCGATCACGTTGACCGTGTTGCCGACGACGTTGACCGGGACGTGGACCGGGACCTGGATCAGGTTGCCGGAGGCGACGCCCGGGGAGCCGACGGCCTTGCCCTCGGCCTGGGCGCCGGAGTGGGCGGAGGCGATGCCCGCGCCCGCGGCCACGAGGCTGCCGGTGATCATGGTGAGCGCGGCGGCCTTCTTCAGGTTCTTCACTTGCGACATCCTCCTGGACGTTCGTTGCGGCGGTCGCCGCAGCACGCCCTGGAGAACGGCCGGCGCGCTCAAAGGATGCGCCGTACGGGTGACATACACCCGACAGTATGAATCTCGCACCGGTGGGGAACCGTGAGCGGAAGTGTTCGGTCAGGTGGTCAGCCCGTGCCGGACGGCCCACAGGGCGGCCTGGGTGCGGTCCGCGAGATCGAGCTTCATCAGGATGTTCGAGACATGGGTCTTGACCGTCTTCTCGGAGAGGACGAGCGCGCGGGCGATCTCGCGGTTGGAGCGGCCGTCGGCGATCAGGCCGAGGACCTCCCGCTCCCGCTCGGTGAGGGTGGTGCCGCGGCCCTGGCCGGCGCCGGGGTCGTCCTGGGAGAGGAGGGCGCCGGCGACCTCGGGCTGGAGGAGGACATGGCCCGCGTGGACCGAACGGATCGCTCCGGCGAGGGCCTCGGGGTCGACGTCCTTGTACACATAGCCGGAGGCTCCGGCGCGCAGGGCGGGCACCACCGTGCGCTGTTCGGTGAAGCTGGTGACGATCAGCACCTTCGCCGGGTTGGCCAGTTCACGGAGCTTGCGGAGCGCCTCGATGCCGTCGGTGCCGGGCATCTTCACATCCATCAGGACGACGTCCGGCTTCAGCTCCTCGGCGCGGGCGACGCCCTCGCCGCCGTCCCCCGCCTCGCCGACCACCTCGATGTCGTCCTGTACTTCGAGGAACGTGCGCAGACCGCGCCGTACGACCTGGTGGTCGTCGACGAGCAGGACACGGATCTTCTTGTCACCCACCGGGGACCTCCATCTCGATCGTGGTGCCCTTGCCGGGCGAGGACTGGACTTTCAGCTTTCCGCCGACCCCGCTCGCGCGATCGCGCATGGAGACGAGGCCCAGGTGGCGGCCGGCCCTGCGGACCGTACGCGGGTCGAAGCCCTTGCCGTTGTCGGTGACGCTGAGGATGGCGCCGCCGGGTCCCCAGCGGGCCAGGACGACGTCCACCCGGTCGGCGCCCGAGTGCCGCAGCGCGTTGTGCAGGGCCTCCTGGGCGACGCGGAGCAGGGCCTCCTCCTGGGCGGCGGGCAGGGCCTTGGTGCCGCTGGTGTCGAAGGTGACCCTGGCGGAGTGGGCCCGGTCGAGAACCTGGATCTGGGTGCGCAGGGTGTTGATCAGGCCGTCCTCGTCCAGGGCGGCCGGGCGCAGCTCGACGACGGCGGCGCGCAGCTCGTCCGCGGCCTCGGCGGCGAGGGCGGCGACCTGCTGGAGCTCGCCCTTGGCCCGGGAGGGGTCGCGGTCGACCAGGGCGGCGGCGGCCTGGGCGGTCAGACGCAGGGAGAAGAGCTTCTGGCTGACCGCGTCGTGCAGATCGTGGGCGAGGCGGGAGCGCTCCTCGGCGATGGTCAGCTCGCGGCTGCGCTCGTACAGCCGGGCGTTCGTGAGGGCTATCGCCGCGTGCTGGGCGAGGATCGAGAGCAGTTCCTCGTCCTCCTCGGTGAAGCCGCAGCCGCCCTCGGGCTTGGGGCAGCGCTTGTTGGCGAGGAAGAGCGCGCCGATGACCTCGTCGCCGTCCTTGACCGGGAGGCCGAGGAAGTCGGACATGTCCGGATGGGCGGCGGGCCAGCCCTCGAAGCGGGGATCCTCGCGGACGTCCGCGAGCCGCTCGGTCCGCGCGTCGCGGAGCATCGCGGCGAGGATGCCGTGCTGCCGGGGCAGCGGGCCGATCGCCTTCCACTGCTCGTCGGTCACGCCGTCGACGACGAACTGGGCGAAGCCGCCGTGGTCGTCCGGGACCCCCAGGGCCGCGTACCGCGCGTCGAGCAGGTCGCGTGCGGAGGCGACGATCGTCTTCAGTACGTCGCGGACCTCCAGGTGCCTGCTCATCGCGAGGAGAGCGGTGCTCACGGCCGCGAGGCCCGAGCTGGGTCGATGGCTCATGAACTCACGGTACCGGCGAGGAGTGACCGTCCGTATCGGACCTCGGACGGCGGCGGCCCGGGACCGTGGGCCTAGGTCGAAGTGCCTGCGGGGTGGGGACCCGCGGACGAGGCGCCGGAAGGGCGGGCGTTTCTACGGTGGTGGCGTCGGCGGGAGCGACGCCGATGGTGCCGCGGACGCCCGGTGGAGCCGGACCGCGCGCATGCGCCCGCATCACGCGTCCGGCACGGACGGGGTCAGCACGGCGGATCGAGCCGTCGGTGCGGCCGATGCGGCTCAAGGGGAACAAAGGGGATGACATCATGCCGGTTGCGGTGATCACAGGGGCCTCCAAGGGACTCGGGCGCGCCCTCGCGGTGGCGCTCGCCGAGCGGGGCTGGGATCTGGTGCTGGGCGCCAGGACCGGGGCCGTACTGCAGGAGAGCGCGGAGCGTGCGGGGGCGTACGGGACGCGGGTGGTGGCCGTGGCGGGTGATGTGACCGACGCGGGGCACCGGGGCGAGCTGCTGGCCGCCGCGCGGGAGCTGGGCGGGCTGGATCTGCTGGTGAGCAACGCGAGCGCGCTGGGTGCCGAACCGCTGGTGCGGCTGGAGGCGCTGCCGCTGGCGGGTCTGCGGGCCGCGCTGGAGACCAATGTGGTGGCCGCGCTGGGGCTGGTGCAGGAGGCGCTGCCGCTGCTGCGCGCGGCGCGGGAGGGGGCGGTGATCGCGGTCAGTTCGGACGCGGCGGCGGAGGCGTACGAGACCTGGGGAGGTTACGGCGCCTCCAAGGCCGCCCTGGACCATCTGGCGGCGGTTCTCGCGGTCGAGGAGCCGGCCCTGCGGGTGTGGGCGGTCGATCCGGGTGACATGGACACGGATCTGTACGCGGCGGCCGTCCCGGACGAAGACGAGCCGCGGCCCGCTCCGGAGTCGGTCGTCCCGGGCTTTCTGCGGCTTCTGGACGAGCGCCCGGTGAGCGGGCGCTACGGGGCTCCGGCGCTGGTGGGGTCGGTATGAACGGGCCCGGGCCCGCTCCTGCGGGACCCGGGCCGCATGTGTGCCCGCCGGCCGGGGAGCGCGGCCGGCACGGGGAGGGAGCGGCCGCGGGCGGGCGTCCCGTGTCCGTGCCGGAGGAGCTGTGGGTGCCCGAGGAGCTGTCCGCGCGGGAGCCGGCCGAGGCGCGCGGGACCGGGCGGGACGATGTGCGGCTGATGGTGTCGTACGGAAGCAGGGTGTCCCACCACGCCTTCCGGGATCTTCCGGCGCTGCTGCGGGCCGGTGACGTCCTGGTGGTGAACACCTCCGCCACCCTGCCCGCCGCCGTGAACGGGCGGATCGGCAAGGCCGCGGTCGTCGTGCACTTCTCGACACGCGGGGACGACGGGCGGTGGGCGGTGGAGCTGCGGGACCCCGACGGCTCCGGGAGCACCCGGCCGCGCCCCGGAGGGCCCGTGGGGGCCGTGGTACGGCTGCCGGGGGGCGAGCGGCTGGTACTCGGGGGGCCGCTCGTGCCGGGGGCGGAGCGGCTGTGGTGGGCGTCGGTGTCCCGTCCCGGGGCCCCGGGGGGTGCGGGGGATGTCCCGGGGCTGCTGCGGCGGCACGGGCGCCCCATCCGGTACGGGTACACGGTCCGGGACCAGCCCCTGTCCGCGTATCAGACGGTCTTCGCCCTCCCCTCCCCCGACGGCTCGGGGTCCGCGGAGATGCCGAGCGCGGCGCGTCCGTTCACCCCCCGGCTGGTGGCGGAGCTGGTGAGCCGGGGCGTTCAGTTCGCGCCGATCGTGCTGCACACGGGGGTCGCGTCGGCGGAGGCGCACGAGCCGCCGTACCCGGAGCGCTTCGAGGTGCCGGCGGCCACGGCGTGGCTGGTGAACGCGGCCCGTGCGGGAGGCGGGCGGATCGTGGCGGTCGGGACGACGGCGGTACGGGCGCTGGAGTCGGCCGCCGGCCGGGACGGGGTCGTCCGGGCGGCCGCGGGCTGGACCGATCTGGTGGTCACGCCCGAGCGCGGGGTACGCGCGGTGGACGGGCTGCTGACCGGGCTGCACGAGCCCGCGGCCTCGCATCTGCTGATGCTGGAGGCGATCGCGGGGAGGGCGGCCGTCGGCCGTGCGTACGAGGCCGCGCTGCGGCGGCTCTACCTCTGGCACGAGTTCGGGGACCTCCATCTCGTACTTCCGGATGAGAATGCTCACGCATTGAATTGCTGAAGCAACGGAAGGTGAAATCAGAGGGGGTCGGGTGTGAGCCCTCGCATAGGACGCAGATCACTTACGAAACGCACTAGTGGACCGGATAAAGACCCTGTGAGCGGGTGATGTGTGGGCGAATTGCCCTGATCGCCACGCCCTGATCCACTACCGCGGGTCGTATGTCACATGATTGCCACACGTTTTTGCTGACGCTAAGAATTACCTCTCGTCGCCGCCCGCCGTGGAGCGCAGCGCCGCTCCGGCCTGATGCGACTTCCCGATTCGAAGAGGTACGTCTGTATGTCCGCGTCCAGCACCCGTATGACCAAGGCCCACAAGGTCTCGATCGCCGGTATCGCCGCCGCCGGCGTCGCAGCCATCACTCTGACCCTCGTGCCGGCCGGTGGTTCGACCGCCGCCGAGGCCACCCCCGCTTCCGCCGCTCCGGTGGCGTGGACCCTCAACGCCGACACGGCGAAGACCGCGGCCCTGCACACAGGTGCGAACGCGCAGAAGTCCACCATCGAGCTCCAGGTCGAGCAGGCCGTGAAGTCCGCCGCGAAGGCCGAGGCCGACGCGAAGGCCCAGGCCGAGGCCGCCGTCAAGAAGGCGGCCGCCGAGACCGCCGCGAAGAAGGCCGCCGCCAAGGAGGCCGCCGCCAAGGCGCGCGCCACCGAGCAGGCCGCCAGCCGCACGGTGGCGGTCGCCGCCCGCACGCCGGTCTACGCGAACAACCTCGACGGCTGGATCCGCGAGGCGCTCGACATCATGAAGAAGCACAACATCCCCGGCACCTACGAGGGGCTGCACCGCAACATCATGCGTGAGTCGAGCGGTAACCCGCGTGCCATCAACAACTGGGACATCAACGCCAGGAACGGCATCCCGTCGAAGGGCCTGCTCCAGGTCATCCAGCCGACGTTCGACGCGTACCACGTCAAGGGCACCAAGTACGACCTGTACGACCCGGTCGCCAACATCGTCGCCGCGTGCAACTACGCCGCCGACCGCTACGGCTCGATGGACAACGTCAACAGCGCCTACTGAGCCGCCGCGGACCTCACGAGCTACAGACGCCGGAGGGCGGCACCCCGCACTGGGTGCCGCCCTCGGCGTCTGTTCCGGTTCCGGTGGATCCGGTGTCCACCGCTTCCGGTACGTCCGGCTGGATCCGGTTACTTGCGCATGACCTCGGGCTCGTGGCGGCGCAGCAGCCGGGCGACCACGAAGCCGCAGATGACGCCGATGGCGAGCAGGATCCCGAGGTTCATGCCCCACTGGCCGACCGTGCTCTCCCACAGCGGGTCCAGGTCGTCGGGGTTCTTCGGATCCCACGGCGGCATCAGATGGGCCAGGTCGAGCGTGGTGGCCGCGCCCGCGATGGCCCAGCGCGACGGCATCAGATACGCGAACTGCTCCAGGCCGGGCGAGCCGTAGATCTTGAACAGCACGCCGGTGAAGACGACCTGCACGATGGCGAACATCACCAGCAGGGGCATGGTCTTCTCGGCGGTCTTCACCAGCGAGGAGATCACCAGGCCCACCATCATCGAGGTGAACCCGAGCGCGGTGATGACCAGGCACAGCTCCACCGCGGGCGGCATCAGCAGGCCCTCTTCGGGGAGCCTGCGGGTGGAGAAGCCGATGCCGCAGATGATGACGCCCTGGAGGGCGGTGATCAGTCCGAGGACGATCACCTTGGACATCAGATACGCGGAGCGGGACAGGCCGGTGGCCCGTTCCCGTTCGTAGATGACCCGTTCCTTGATCAGTTCCCGTACGGAGTTGGCGGCACCGGAGAAGCACATGCCGACCGCGAGGATCAGCATGATCGTGCCCGCGTCGCCGTTGAACGTGGACTTGCCGTCGTCGGGTGCCGCGAGGCCGAACTTCGCCGGGATGACGACACTGACCAGGCCAAGGACGGCCGGCAGGATCACCATCAGGCCCATGAAGCCCTTGTCGGACGCGATCACCGAGACGTACCGGCGGATCAGCGTCCACAGCTGGGCGCCCCAGCTCTGCGGCTTCGGCGGGCGCATCTGCTGCGGTGACGGCATGTTCACCGACTGTGCGGCGACGGCGTCGATGTCGGCCGCGTACATCTGGTAGTGCTGCGATCCGCGCCAGCGGCCCGCCCAGTCGTAGTCCCGGTAGTTCTCGAACGCGGAGAACACATCGGCCCAGGTGGTGTAGCCGAAGAAGTTGAGCGCCTCCTCCGGGGGGCCGAAGTAGGCGACCGAGCCGCCGGGGGCCATCACGAGCAGTTTGTCGCAGAGCGCCAGCTCGGCCACGGAGTGGGTGACCACCAGGACCGTGCGGCCGTCGTCGGCGAGGCCGCGCAGCAACTGCATCACATCGCGGTCCATGCCCGGGTCGAGGCCGGAGGTCGGCTCGTCCAGGAAGATCAGCGACGGTTTGGTCAGCAGCTCCAGGGCGACGGAGACGCGCTTGCGCTGGCCGCCGGAGAGCGAGGTGACCTTCTTGTCCTTGTGGAGGTCGAGCTTCAGCTCGCGCAGGACCTCGCCGATCCGGGCCTCGCGCTCGGTCTCGGCGGTGTCGCCGGGGAAGCGGAGCTTGGCCGCGTACCGGAGCGCCTTCTGGACGGTCAGCTCCTTGTGGAGGATGTCGTCCTGCGGGACCAGTCCGATGCGCTGGCGCAGCTCGGCGAACTGCTTGTAGAGGCTGCGGTTGTCGTAGAGGACGTCGCCCTGATTGGCGGGCCGGTAGCCGGTGAGTGCCTTGAGCAGAGTGGACTTTCCGGAGCCGGAGGGGCCGATGACACCGATGAGGGACTTCTCCGGGACGCCGAAGGAGACGTCGCGCAGGATCTGCTTGCCGCCGTCGACGGTGACCGTGAGATGGCGCGCGGAGAAGGAGACCTCGCCGGTGTCGACGAACTCCTCCAGGCGGTCGCCGACGATACGGAAGGTGGAGTGGCCGACGCCGACGATGTCGTTGGGGCCGATGAAGAGGGTGCCGGACTTGGCCATCGGCTGGCCGTTGACGTAGGTGCCGTTGTGGGAGCCGAGGTCACGGATCTGGAAGCGGCCGTCGGGGGCCGCGGTGAACTCGGCGTGGTGGCGCGAGACCTGGAGGTCGGAGACGACGAGTTCGTTCTCCAGCGCACGTCCGATGCGCATGACCCGGCCCAGCGCCAGCTGGTGGAAGGTGGTCGGGCTGCGATCCCCGTATACGGGCGGCGCCCCCGCGGCGCCGCCCGGTCCGTGGGACGGTCCCTGCTGGTGAGGGATCGGGGGCTGGGGCCGGGGCTGTCCCTGATGGGGCTGCTGGGGCTGTCCCTGATGGGGTGGCCGGGGCTGCGGCTCGGGCCAGGCGGGCTGCTGAGGGGTCCCCGGTATCTGGGCCTGTGCCTGGGCCTGGGGTACCTGCTGCCGGGCCGGGTCCGCCGGTGCGCCCTGGTGCCCGGCCTGGTGGGGCGCGGCCTGGGCCGGGGGCTGCTGAGAGGCGGCCCCCGCGCTGTACGCGCCCGCCGGGGCCGAGGAGAGCGTCACCCGCGGGCCGTCGGTGGCGTTGCCCAGATGGACGGCGGACCCCGGGCCTATGTCCATCCGGTGGATCCGCCGGCCGTCCGCGTAGGTGCCGTTGGTGCTCCCGTGGTCCTCGATCGTCCAACTCCGGCCGCTCCAGGTGATGCTGGCATGCCGCCACGAGACTCTTGCGTCGTCCACGACCAGATCGCCCTGAGGGTCACGGCCGAGGGTGTACGACCTGGCCGGATCGAGCGTCCAGGTCCTTCCGTTCAATTCCAGTACGAGTTCCCGCACTCCATGCCCCACTAGTTGTCCCCCGATGTACCCCCGTCACAGGGAGTCTAGGGATGGCGAACATCGGGGGGAACTATTTCAGGCGCGGTCCCGCATCCGAAAGCCGGGCCTGGTGAAGGCATTGTCGGTGCCGACCGTTGACGGTGGGGAAACAGGCACGGACAGTGGTAAGCGCTCATCTCTCCGTACGGATCACCAGAGATCGCGCGGAGCGGGGCAACTGGGGCGGACCCAGCACGGAGTCGGGGGGTTCTCGTGGGCGGTGCCAACAGGTCCGGCGGCGGTCGCGGGGTGCCCTGGGGCGAGGTGGTGGTGGCGGCGGTCACCGCTGTGAGCTGGGCATTGATGGGGATGGCCGGGGCGGCGGCGCTCGGGCTGCGTCTGCTGGAGGCGGATTCGGCGGGGGCGCTCGGCCCGATGACGGCGGCGGTGGTCGTCCTCGCGGTGAACGGGTCGGTGACGCCGTCGGGCGATGTCTCCGCGTTCGGTCTGGAGGGCGCCGAGGCCGACACCGCCGTCGATATCGCGCCACTCGGAGTGGGACTCCTCGGTGCCCTCCTCCTTGCGTACTTCTTCCTGCGCTCATTGCGGCGGGCGGGCCCGTTCGTCTCGGGTACCGAACTCGCCGCACGGGCCGGGGCGGTCGTGGTGGTGTTCGTCGCCATGGCCGGCGGTCTGGCGTGGGCGGGTCACGACGTGATCACCATCGACGGGACGGAGCTGGGGCTCGGCGCGGACACGGTGCCCGGGATCGGGGGCGGTGGAATCGAGATCCCCGGGCTCGGCGATGTCGGCGGGCTGCTGCCGGACCGGCTGGGGGATCTCGCGGCGGCGAAGGCGTCCGTCGGGTTCACGGTGAACACGGCGGACTCGCTGGCCGGGGCGGCGCTGTGGGTGCTCGGGGTGGTGGTGATCGCGCTGTTCGCCGGCCGGGCACCGCTGCCGCGGGCGCTGGACTCCGTACGGAGGCGGGTGCGGCCGGCCGCGTCCGCGCTGGTGTCGGTGCTGCTGCTCGCCGTGCTCGCGGGGTACGCGGCGGGGGCGTACGCGGCGATCGGCGACGACCACCCGAGGCGGATCGCGGGGGCGGCCCTGCTGGGCGCGCCGAACGGGGTGTGGCTGGGGATTCCGCTGGGTCTCTTCGTGCCGTGGGACGGCAGGGCGACGGGTGAGCTGGCGAAGGTGCTGCCGGATCCGCTGGACGAGTTCTTCCGGCTGTCGGCGGACGAGCCCGCGACGGTGGGGCGGCTTGCGGAGCTGGACGGGCGGGTGTGGCTGCTGGCGGTCGCGGCGGCGGTGATGATGCTGTACGCGGGGGTCCTGGCCGCGGTCCGCACGCCCGTCGGGGGCCGGGGCGCTGCGGGCTTCGCGGGCCGGTGCGCGCTCCGGCTCGGGGCGCTGACCGCGGTGACGCTGCCGCTGCTGGTGTGGCTGACGGATGTCTCGGCGAACGCGTCGCTGTCGGTGCTGGGCTTCGACGCGTTCGGAGCCGGCATCGAACTGCACGGGCGGCCGGGCCCCGCGCTGGTGCTCGGGGCCCTGTGGGGGGCGGGAGCGGGTGGGGCGGGGGCACTGCTGGTGTACGGGACGCGGGGGTGGCGGGCGCCCGCGGGTGGGCCGGGGGACTCTGATCCGCCCGGGCCGCCGGGGCGGGAGGGGCCGCCACCCGGTCCGCAGGGACCGCCCGAGGCCGGGGGCCGGCCCGGTGTGCCGGGGCCGTACCGGCCGGGGGCGCCGTACCGGCCGCCGAACCCGGACACGAATCCGTATCTGCGGCTTCCGGGGTCGGGGGCTCCAGGACCGGACGGCTGAGCCCGGCGGGGCGCCTGGGCCGGACGGCCGGTCCGGCGCCCGGGCCGTGGGGCGCCCGTGCCCGGCCCCGTGCCCCGGCTGCCGCCGTGGCTCCGACCGGGAGGCGGCCCGGCGGGGCGGGGCGGCACCCGGTCGGCCCAGCGCCCGCCACCGCGCTCCCGCGGCGCTCCCGGCGGGCCGGACAGGTGTCCGCCCATCGGGACAGGGGAGTGGGGATGATCTGGGGCGGTTACGGTGGGAGGCACCATGAGCGCTTCGCAGAACTCCGATGTACGTACCCTTCTGGTCAAGATCTTCGGGAAGGACCGGCCCGGGATCACCGCCGGGCTGTTCGACACCCTCGCCGCCTACTCCGTGGATGTCATCGACATCGAACAGGTCGTCTCGCGCGGCCGGCTCGTGCTGTGCGCCCTGGTCACCGCGCCGGCGGTGGGCGGGGCCGACGAGGGTGAGCTGCGGGCGACCGTGCACGGCTGGGCCGACTCGCTCCAGCTGGAGGCCGAGATCATCTCGGGTACGGGGGACAACCGGCCGCGCGGCAGCGGCCGTTCCCATGTCACCGTTCTCGGGCATCCGCTGACCGCCGAGGCGACCGCCGCGATAACCGCGAGGATCACGGGGAGCGGCGGGAACATCGACCGGATCTTCCGGCTCGCCAAGTATCCGGTGACCGCGGTCGAGTTCGCGGTGTCGGGCGCCGAGACCGAGGCGCTGCGCACCGCGCTGGCGACCGGGGCCGCCGAGATCGGGGTCGATGTCGCGGTGGTGTCGGCGGGGCTGCACCGGCGTGCGCAGCGGCTGGTCGTGATGGATGTGGACTCGACCCTCATCCAGGACGAGGTGATCGAGCTGTTCGCCGCGCACGCGGGGTGCGAGGACAAGGTCGCCGAGGTGACGGCCGCCGCGATGCGCGGGGAGCTGGACTTCGAGCAGTCGCTGCACGCGCGCGTGGCGCTGCTGGCGGGGCTGGACGCGTCGGTCGTGGACAAGGTCCGCTCCGAGGTGCGGCTGACCCCGGGCGCGCGGACCCTGATCCGTACCCTGAAGCGGCTCGGGTTCCAAGTGGGCGTGGTTTCGGGCGGTTTCACCCAGGTCACCGATGATCTCCAGGAGCGGCTGGGGCTGGACTTCGCCTCGGCGAACACGCTGGAGATCGTCGACGGAAAGCTCACCGGCCGGGTGACCGGTGAGATCGTGGACCGGGCCGGCAAGGCCCGGCTGCTGCGGCGGTTCGCGGCGGAGGCGGGCGTACCGCTGGCGCAGACGGTGGCGATCGGGGACGGCGCGAACGATCTGGACATGCTCAACGCGGCCGGTCTCGGGGTCGCGTTCAATGCCAAGCCGGTCGTCCGGGAGGCCGCGCACACCGCGGTGAACGTGCCGTTCCTGGACACGGTGCTCTATCTGCTCGGTATCACGCGCGAAGAGGTCGAGGCGGCCGACAGCGAGGGCGCCGAGCACTGATCCGAGGTGAACGGCGAGGCCCCGGCGCCAGGGATCGCGCCGGGGCCGGTTCCGTCATGGGTGGCGGTCGCGGTGTCAGTCGTGCGGGGTCCAGTAGTCGAGGAGCCTGCCGACACCGTGCTCCACGGACTTCCAGGAGCCGCCGAGTCCGATCACCGCGAAGGCCGAGGTCGGGAAGCCGCTGCGGCTCATCCTGGGCAGCAGCCCGTCCTCCGCGTCGCCGGAGAGCGCGTCGGCGAGTGCGTGCATGCCGGGGTTGTGGCCGATGAGGAGGACGTTGTTCACCTCGTCCGGGATTTCGTTGACCAGGGCGATGAGTTCACCGAGGGAGGCTTCGTACATCCTCTCCTCGTACACCGTCCGGGGGCGGTCGGGCAGCTCATGGACCGCCAGCTTCCACGTCTCGCGTGTCCTGGCGGCTGTGGAGCACAGGGCCAGATCGAAGATGATTCCGGTGTCGGCGAGCCGGCGGCCCGCGACGGGGGCGTCCTTGCGACCACGCTCGGCGAGCGGGCGGTCGTGGTCGGACACCTGCGGCCAGTCGGCCTTCGCATGCCGGAGGAGGACGATCCTGCGGGATTCGGGGGATCCGGGGCTTGTCCCCCCGGAAGACGTGGCGACGCTCATGCACCCCAGCTTCGCACGAAATGCGCCAGCAGGCGCGGGGTGTTGACGTGCTCCCCCACGGAGGATTTCCCGGTGGACTCTACCGGCGGACGGACCGGTCACCGGTTGCCGGGCCGGGTGCGGGGGCGGCCGCTCAGCGGGTCAGCAGGTGGTGCAGGTACTCCAGGAGGCGGCCCACGACGGGCTCGGTGCCGCCGGACCGGGACCCGGCGGACTCCCCCACCGCGAGGGCCTCGCCGGGGAGGGATCCCCAGAGCAGGACGGCGAAGGCGAGCAGCGGCAGCGCCAGCGCCCACCAGGGAAGACGGCTGTCGGCACGGTCCCTGGCGGGAGAAGGGCTGGGCGTGTGGGCCGACATGGCCGCCTCCTCGGGGCTGGGCGCTGATCGACACGGCTGCGGCCGACTGACTCCAACCTACGGATCATGGGCGCCCGGGCCCATCCGGTGACCCACCCACTTGCCCCTGAGCCTGGCCCCCTAGGGGATGGTGGTGCCAGCACCACCCTCCCGGTCCGCCGGGCGTCCCGGGGCCGGTCAACGGCCGTGTCAGGGCGAGGCGATGGTCGCGATGATTCCCACCACCACGAAGAAGGCGATCATCGTCCCGAAGACGAGGAGGAGCTTCTTCTGACCGTTCTGAGGATGCGGGTCGAGGACTGGCATGGACTCAGTCTCGCATCCCGGTTTCGTCCTCGATCGTCCGGTCCCTCCCCGCGAGCACTCCGCACACGATCTGCGGTACGAGCAGGCCCGCCATCAGCGCGATCGGCAGGCTCCAGCCGCCGCTGTGCTCGTAGAGGACGCCCACCAGCAGCGGGCCGGGGATGGCGAGCAGATAGCCGGTGGACTGGGCGAACGCGGAGAGGCGTACGACACCCGCGGCCGTCCTCGACCGTAGGCCGATCATGGTCAGGGCGAGCGGGAAGGCGCAGTTGGAGATGCCGAGGAGCAGGGCCCAGGCCCAGGCGCCGGCCGCGGGGGCCAGGAACAGGCCCGCGTAGCCGGTGAGCCCGCACAGCCCGAGGACGACGGCGATCGGACCCTGGTTGCGCAGCCGGCCGGCGAGCCTCGGGATCACGAACGCGAGCGGGATGCCCATGGCCATCGTCACGGCGAGCAGCACCCCGGCGGTGCCGGCCGGGACTCCCGCGTCGCGGAAGATCTGCGGCATCCAGCCCATGGTGATGTACGCGCCGGTGGCCTGGAGCCCGAAGAAGCAGCCGAGGGCCCACGCGGTGGGGCTGCGGACGATCCTCGGGCCGCCGGCCGGCCTCGCCGCCGCGGGCGCGGACCCGCCCCGGCCCTCGCGCGCGAGGACGGCCCAGGGCACCACGGCCGCGGCGGCGAGGAGTCCCCAGACGGCGAGTCCGCGCTGCCAGCCGCCGCCCAGCGCCCCGGTGACCGGCACGGTGACGGCCGCGGCGGCGGAGGTGCCGGTCGCGAGAGCCATGGAGTAGAGCCCCGTCATGGTGCCGACGCGGTCGGGGAAGTACCGCTTGACCAGGACCGGCATCAGGATGTTGCCGACCGCGATGCCCATGAGGGCGAGCGCGGTGGCGGCGAGGAATCCTGCCGTGCCGCCGGCGTACGGCCGGATCAGCAGTCCGGCGGCGATCGCGGCCATGCCCGCGCAGACGACGGCACCGGGCCCGAAGCGGCGGGCGAGCCGGGGGGCCGCGACACCGAAGGCGGCGAAGGTGAGCGCGGGCACGGAGGTGAGGATTCCGGCGACCGCGCCGCTCATCTGCAGTCCGGCCCTGGTCTCCTCCAGGAGCGCGCCGAGGCTGGTGACGGCGGGGCGCAGGTTGAGGGCCGCGAGCACGATCGCGACCGTGACGAGCCGGGCGAACCAGACCGGCCGACGGGAGCTTCGGAGGGTGTCCTGGAGCCGGGGGTCCCCGGTCGCGGAGACCGCGGCGGCGGGGCTCTGCGGCTCGGTCCGGGTCCTGGGCCGGGTCCGGGTCTCATCGAGCATGGGCCCATCATAGAATCATGGGATGATTGATTGTCCAATCGTGAACCAGCCATACTGAGCCACCGGCACGCCCACCCCGGCGCCCGCGCACCGGCCGCATCCGCCGTGTACCGGAGCGTCAGGCGTCACAGGGAGGGGCGGATCCGGTGGATCAGGCAGGAACAGACCGGGCAGCCGCGTTTCGGGCCGAACCGGTACGGACACGGGCACCAGGAGCACGTATGCCGCTGACCTCTCCCCGGCGCTCGGGGCTCACCGACCAGGTGATCGCCCAGCTGCGCGACCAGATCACGTCCGGAAGCTGGCCGGTCGGCTCCCGTATCCCCACCGAACCGGAGCTCGTGGAGCAGCTGGGCGTGGCCCGCAACACCGTCCGGGAGGCCGTCCGGGCCCTCGCGCACAACGGCCTGCTCGACATCCGGCAGGGCTCGGGCACCTACGTCCTCGCGACCAGCGAGCTGGCGGGGGTGATGCACCGCCGCTTCGCCGAGTCCAGTCCCCGGCACATCGCCGAGGTGCGCTCGACCCTGGAGTCCACCGCGGCACGCCTCGCGGCCGGGCGCCGGACGGAGCAGGATCTGCGGGGGATCGACACCCTGCTCGCCCGCCGCGAGGAGGCGTGGGACTCGGGGGACGCGGAACGGTTCGTCGCCGCGGACATGACCTTCCATCTGGCGGTGGTGGCCGCGGCCCACAACGAGGTGCTCGGCGGGCTGTACGCGGACCTGGGCGATCTGCTGCGCCACGAGATGAGCGGCGACGTGGGTGAGCGGCTGCGCCCGGAGGACCACATGGACCACGCGCGGCTGGTCGAGGCGATCCGCGCGGGCGACGGGGAGGCGGCGGCGAGGGAGGCCGCCGGCTACCCCTTCATCTGCCCGCGAGGTCGGCGACGGGCTGGTGGCTGACCCAGGCGGCGCGGATCTCCTTCCAGCAGCGGTCGGTCAGCTGCTGGTACTGCGCCGGGCCGACCTCGGCGGGCTCGGCGTCCACGTCGACGTCCCACCAGCGCTCGCACTCGACGTGCAGCTGGACCCGGTCGGTGGCCGGGTAGGGGTTGTGGCAGTACGCGACGGCCCGGGAGCCCTCTATCTCGGTGCGGCAGTCGGCCTCGTACACGGGCGGCGGCTTGACGCTCGTACGCGGCTCTCCGGCCGGGGCGCCGCGGGAGCCCGTCAGGACACCGGACACGGCATCGGGGGTCGTCCACACCAGGATCGCCACCGCGGCCAGGACGGGGGCCGAGCTCAGGAACGAACGCACAGCGGGACCTCCTCGGCCGTACCGGCGGCCGGCGGCCGGCGGCTGCACCTCAAGGGGGATGGCGTCTCCACCTTCGCCCGTTCGGGCGCGGGACGCGCGCCGGGCAGGCCGAACGGGCGACGCCTCGCTCCCCGCGTGCTGCGGGGAACGGGGCGCCGGGGTCGTACGGACTCCCGGTTCGGCGTCCGGGCCGGCGGGCCGGCCCAGGGGTCGAACCGGTCCCGAGGCGGAACAGGCGCGGCGGCCGGGAGGTCCCGGAGCCGGAGAGGCCCGGGAGCCGACGGCCGGTCCCGCGCGGGCCGGTCCCCGGGAGCTACGCGCCCATCATGTGGACGCCGCCGTCCACATGGACGATCTCCCCCGTCGTCCGCGGGAAGAAGTCCGACAGCAGCCCGACGATTCCGCGGCCCGTCGGGTCCGGGTCGGAGAGGTCCCAGCCGATCGGGGCGCGGTGGTTCCAGACGTCCGCCAGCTCCTCGAAGCCGGGGATGGACTTCGCGGCCATCGACTTGAGCGGGCCCGCCGAGACCAGGTTGCAGCGGATGTTCTTCGGGCCCAGGTCGCGGGCCAGATAGCGGTTGGTGGACTCCAGGGCCGCCTTGGCCACGCCCATCCAGTCGTACTTCGGCCAGGCGAACTGCGCGTCGAAGGTGAGGCCGACGATCGAGCCGCCGCGCGGCTCCATCAGCGGCAGACAGGCCATGGCCAGCGACTTGTAGGAGTACGCGGAGACGTGGACGGCCGTGGAGACGTCCTCCCAGCCCGCCTCGGAGAAGTTGAAGACGCCCTGCGGGCCGAAGGCGATCGAGTGCACGATGCCGTCGAGGCCGGTGTCGTCGCTGGAGTGCTCACGGACCTTGGCCGCGAGCCCGTCCAGGTGCTCCTGGTTGGTGACGTCCAGCTCGATGACGGGCGCCGTCTTGGGCAGCCGCTTGGCGATCCGCTCGACGAGGGAGAGCCGGCCGAAGCCGGTGAGGATGACCTCCGCGCCCTCCTCCTGGGCGACCTTGGCCGCGTGGAAGGCGATCGAGGCGTCGGTGAGGACACCGGTGACGAGAATGCGCTTGCCGGCGAGGATTCCACTCATGTGATCAGTGACCCATGCCCAATCCGCCGTCAACGGGAATGACGGCTCCAGTGATGTACGAGGCGTCGTCGGAGGCGAGGAAGCGCACGGTGGCGGCGATCTCCTCCGGCTGCGCGTAACGGCCGAGCGGCACCCCGGCGACGATGGCCGCGCGCTGCTCGTCGGTGAGCACCTTGGTCATATCGGTGTCGACGAACCCGGGCGAGACCACGTTGAAGGTGATGTTCCGCGATCCCAGCTCCCGGGCCAGCGAGCGGGCGAAGCCGACGAGGCCGGCCTTGGAGGCGGCGTAGTTGGCCTGTCCCGCCGAGCCGAGCAGCCCCACGACGGAGGAGATCAGCACCACTCGGCCCTTCCTGGCCCGCAGCATCCCGCGGTTGGCCCGCTTGACGACGCGGAAGGTGCCGGTGAGATTGGTGTCGACGACGGAGACGAAGTCCTCCTCCGACATCCGCATCAGCAACTGGTCCTTGGTGACACCGGCGTTGGCCACCAGCACCTCGACCGGACCGTGCTTCTCCTCGATCTCTTTGTATGCCTGCTCCACCTGCTCGGCGTCGGTGATGTCGCACCTGACGGCGAGGCAGCCGGACTCCGTGAGCTCCGCGGGCGGCTCGCCGGAGCGGTATGTGATCGCGACCTTGTCACCCGCGTCGGCGAACGCGCGGGCGATGGCGAGGCCGATGCCCCGGTTTCCTCCGGTGACGAGAACCGAGCGGCTCAACGGATCACCCTTTCGATAGCGGACTGGTACCCCCGAGTACCCCTGAAACTATCGGTCCGGCCGCGTTCCGGGAGAATCGGGCACTGACAGCGCCTTCCCCGGCTCACTGTCGGATCCCTACAGAATGCCGCTGCCCGGGGCATCGGTGGTGATCCAGCACGCGGAATCACATGATTCACTGCGCATCTGTAGTCGCGTTGGCCGAGAAGGGGAGGGCACCTGTGCCCCATGACATCGATCAGACATTCCTCGCGCTGCCGCTGCGGGCGCTCGCCGACGCGGCGCTCGCGCGGGCACGGGCGCTCGGCGCCGACCACGCCGACTTCCGGTTCGAGCGCGTTCGCAGCGCGGCCTGGCGGCTGCGGGACGCCAAACCCGCGGCGTCGTCGGACACCACGGATCTCGGGTACGCGGTACGGGTGGTGCACGGCGGGGCCTGGGGCTTCGCCTCCGGTGTCGACATGACCATGGACGCGGCGGCGCGGGTGGCGGGACAGGCCGTCGCGATGGCGCAGCTCTCGGCGCAGGTGATCGCGGCAGCCGGGTCCGACGAGCGGGTGGAGCTGGCGGACGAGCCGGTGCACGCGGAGAAGACCTGGATCTCCTCGTACCGGATCAACCCCTTCGACGTACCCGGCGAGGAGAAGACCGCGCTGCTCGCCGCGTGGAGCAGCCGGCTGCTGGCGGCGGACGGTGTGGCGCACGTGGACGCCTCACTGCTCACCGTCCAGGAGAACAAGTTCTACGCGGACACGGCGGGCACCGTCACCACCCAGCAGCGGGTGCGGCTGCATCCGCAGGTCACGGCCGTCGCGGTGGACGAGACGACCGGTGAGTTCGACTCGATGCGGACGATCGCGCCGCCCGCGGGCCGTGGCTGGGAGTATCTGACCGGCACCGGCTGGGACTGGGACACCGAGCTGGAGCAGATCCCCGGTCTGCTCGCGGAGAAGATGCGCGCGCCGAGCGTGGAGGCCGGGCGCTACGACCTCGTCGTCGACCCGTCGAACCTCTGGCTCACCATCCACGAGTCCATCGGGCACGCCACCGAGCTCGACCGGGCGCTGGGCTACGAGGCGGCGTACGCGGGGACCTCCTTCGCCACCTTCGACAAGCTGGGGAAGCTGGAGTACGGCTCCTCGGTGATGAACGTGACCGGCGACCGCACGGCCGAGCACGGGCTCGCGACGATCGGGTACGACGACGAGGGCGTGCAGGCGCAGTCCTGGGACCTGGTCAGGAACGGCACCCTGGTGGGCTACCAGCTGGACCGCCGGATCGCGAAGCTGACGGGGCTCGGGCGTTCCAACGGGTGCGCGTACGCCGACTCCCCCGGCCATGTGCCGGTGCAGCGGATGGCGAACGTCTCCCTGCGCCCGGCGGTGGGCGGACTGTCGACGGACGATCTGATCGGCGGGGTGGAGCGCGGGATCTATGTCGTCGGCGACCGCTCGTGGTCGATCGACATGCAGCGCTACAACTTCCAGTTCACCGGGCAGCGGTTCTTCCGCATCGAGAACGGGCGGCTCGCGGGTCAGCTGCGGGATGTGGCGTACCAGGCGACGACGACGGACTTCTGGGGCTCGATGGAGCAGGTGGGCGGCCCGCAGACCTATGTGCTGGGCGGCGCGTTCAACTGCGGCAAGGCCCAGCCGGGCCAGGTCGCCGCGGTCTCCCACGGCTGCCCCTCCGCCCTCTTCCGGGGCGTGAACATCCTCAACACCACGCAGGAGGCCGGCCGATGAACCGCAACCACGGAATTCGCCGGGGGTCCGGGGGTCGCCCCCCGGGCAAGCACAGCCTCAACACCACGCAGGAGGCCGCTCGATGAACCGCAGCAGCAAGCCGTACGAGATCGTCGAGCGCGCCCTGGAGCTCTCCGCCGCCGACGACTGCGTCGTCATCGCCGACGAGCACTCCTCCGCCAATCTCCGCTGGGCCGCCAACGCCCTGACGACCAACGGTGTGACCCGGGGCCGTACGCTCACCGTCGTCGCGACCGTGAACGGCGCGCAGGGCACCGCGTCCGGGGTGGTGTCGCGGTCCGCGGTCACCGAGGAGGACCTGGAGCCGCTCGTCCGGGCCGCGGAGGCCGCCGCGCGGACGTCCGAGCCCGCCGAGGACGCCCAGCCGCTGGTGAGCGGGGCGGAGCCGGCCGCGGACTTCCGGGACGCGCCCGCCGAGACGTCGTCCGCCGTCTTCGCGGACTTCGCGCCCGCCCTCGGGGAGTCGTTCGCGCGGGCGCGGGCGGGGGGCCGGGAGCTGTACGGCTTCGCCAACCACGAGCTGACCTCGACGTATCTGGGCACCTCGACGGGGCTGCGGCTGCGGCACGACCAGCCGAACGGGACGCTGGAGCTGAACGCCAAGTCGCCGGACCGCTCGCGCTCCGCGTGGGCGGGGCGGGCCACCCGGGACTTCACCGACGTGGACCCGGCCGTGCTGGACGCGGAGCTGGCGCAGCGCCTCGGCTGGGCCGAGCGCCGGATCTCGCTGCCCGCCGGGCGGTACGAGACGCTGCTGCCGCCGACCGCGGTGGCCGATCTGCTGATCTACCAGCTGTGGTCGGCGACGGCGCGGGACGCGGCGGAGGGCCGTACGGTCTTCTCCAGGCCCGGCGGCGGCACCCGGGTCGGTGAGACACTCTCCCCGCTGCCCCTGACCCTGCGCAGCGACCCGAACGAGCCGGGCCTGGAGTCCTCGCCGTTTGTCATCGCGCACTCCTCCGGCGACGACGCGTCCGTGTTCGACAACGGGCTGCCGCTGTCGCGGACGGACTGGGTGCGCGCCGGAAAGCTGGAGCACCTGGTGACCACCCGGCACAGCGCGGGGCTCACGGGGCTGCCGGTCGCCCCCGGCGCGGGGAACCTGATCCTGGACGGCGGCGGCGGGAGCTCTCTGGAGGAGATGGTCCGGGCGACCTCGCGCGGGCTGCTGCTGACCTGTCTGTGGTACATCCGCGAGGTCGACCCGGCGACTCTGCTGCTCACGGGCCTGACCAGGGACGGAGTGTATCTGGTGGAGAACGGCGAGGTGGTCGGCGAGGTGAACAACTTCCGGTTCAACGAGTCGCCCGTCGATCTGCTCTCCCGGGCCACCGAGGCGGGCCGTACGGAGAAGACGCTGCCGCGCGAGTGGGGGGACTGGTTCACCAGGGCCGCCATGCCCGCGCTGCGGATCCCGGATTTCAATATGAGTTCGGTCAGCCGGGGCGTATAACCTCGAAGGGGCCGCGGGGCCGCCAGGAGGCGTCCCCGCCGGCGTCCGAGTACACCCGGCCGAACACATCCGAGGAGACACGAGAGACGTGACGGACATCGTCGACGAGCTGCAGTGGCGCGGGCTGATCGCCCAGTCCACTGACGAGGACGCGTTGCGGAAGGCGTTCGCGGACGGTCCCGTCACGTTCTATTGCGGCTTCGACCCGACCGCGCCCAGCCTGCATCTGGGCAATCTGGTCCAGATCCTCACCATGCGCCGGATCCAGCAGGCGGGGAACCGTCCGCTGGGCCTGGTCGGCGGGGCGACCGGACTGATCGGCGACCCCAAGCCGAACGCGGAGCGCACGCTGAACGCTCCCGAGACCGTCGCCGAGTGGGTGGCGCGGCTGCGGGGGCAGGTGGAGCGGTTCCTCGATTTCGAGGGTCCCCACGCCGCGGTCATGGTCAACAATCTGGACTGGACGCAGGGACTGTCGGCGATCGACTTCCTGCGGGACGTCGGCAAGTACTTCCGGGTCAACAAGATGATCGCGAAGGAGGCGGTCGCCCGGCGGCTGAACTCCGACGCCGGGATCAGCTACACCGAGTTCAGCTACCAGATCCTCCAGGGCATGGACTACCTGGAGCTGTACCGCCGCCACGGCTGTGTTCTGCAGACCGGCGGCAGCGACCAGTGGGGCAATCTCACCGCGGGCACCGATCTGATCCACCGGGTCGAGCCCCAGGCGCAGGTGCACGCGCTGGCCACACCGCTGATCACCAAGGCCGACGGCACCAAGTTCGGCAAGACGGAGTCGGGCACGGTCTGGCTGGACGCCGAGCGGACCACTCCGTACGCCTTCTACCAGTTCTGGCTGAACGCGGACGACCGCGATGTCTCCCAGTTCCTGCGGATCTTCAGCTTCGCGTCCCGCGCGGAGATCGAGGAGCTGGAGCGGCTGACCGAGGAGCGCCCGCAGATGCGGGCCGCTCAGCGGGCGCTGGCGCAGGAGCTGACGACGATGGTGCACGGCGCGGATCAGTGCGCGGCCGCGGAGTACGCGTCGAAGGCGCTGTTCGGGCAGGCCGAGCTCGGCGAGCTCGACGAGCCGACGCTGCGCGCCGCGCTCTCCGAGCTGCCGCGGGCCGTGGTCGCCGAGATCGCCCCGGTGGTGGATCTGTTCGCCGAGGTGGGACTGGTGGCCAGTAAGTCGGCGGCCCGCCGGACCGTGAAGGAGGGCGGGGCCTACGTGAACAACGTGAAGGTCACGGCCGAGGACGCGGTCCCCGCGCGGGAGGACCTGCTGCACGGGCGCTGGCTGGTGCTGCGCCGGGGCAAGAAGAACCTGGCCGCGGTCGAGATCGGCTGACGCCCGGGTTTTTCTTTCCGGGAACGGAGAACGGCGGCTGGACGGGGAGCTCCCCGTCCGGCCGCCGCCGCTTTTCCAGCCTCCGGCCGCCGCCGCTTTCCGGCTTCCGGCTTCCGGCTTCCGGCTTCCGGCTTCCGGCTTCCGGCTTCCGGCTTCCGGCTTCCGGCTTCCGGCTTCCGGCTTCCGGCTCAGGCTCAGGCTCAGGCTCTTTGCTTGCTGCCCTTCATCGCCATCCAGGCCCGGTCGCCCAGGAAGACCAGCACGATCGCGAAGACGAGCTGCAGGGCGTGCCGGCCCCAGTCGAAGCCGGGCGTCTCCTGGATGCCCATGCCTCCGGCGGCCCAGTTTCCGAGCACCGCGCCGCCGATACCGCAGATGGTGGCCAGCCACAAGGGGAGGTGCTGCTTGCCGGGCAGGATCGCCTTTGCGATCAAAGCCAGCACGAATCCCACGATGATCGCCCACAACCAGCCCATGGCTGCCTCCTCGTACGGCTCCTGGTGAGCAGTTACGCCGTCATTCTGAGCCTGTCCGCCATACGGCGCATGTCGGGCAGCGCCATACGGGGGACGGCCGAGTCCCCGCACCGCAGCCGTAGGCGGCCCCGGTCTCGTAGGCGGCGCAGGGGCGGCGTACCGTGGAAGGCGGCCGGGACCGGGGAGTGTCCTGCGGAATCCAGGTGGTGGAATGTGATGCGGAAGCACAGTGACGCGGAGGTGTTCCGGATCACGGGAGCCCGGCAGGGGCTCGCCGACGACATCCGGGGTCGGCAGCGGCGCTATGTGATCTCGATGTCGGTGCGGACCGTGTCCGTGGTGCTCGCAGCCGTGCTGTGGAACGTGGAACGGCATGTGGCGATCGTGGCGGTGGTGCTCGGAATGATCCTCCCCTATATCGCCGTCGTCATCGCCAACGCGGGCCGGGAGACTCCTCCCTCGCTGCCGTCGACGTTCGTTCCGCAGCCGTCCCGGCCGATGATCGCGCCGATGGCGACGACTTCGGCGGCGACCGGGGCACCGGCAACGGAATCCGGGCCGGAAGGCGCGGCCGGCGACGGAGACGGTCGTGGCGGCGATCGGGGCCCCGGCCGGGGCTGATCCGGCGGGTCCGCCACACTCAAGAAATGCTCAGATCAATCATGAAGTTCCGGTGCACCGCACCCCATGCCGCGTGACATACTTCGTACGCGCTCCGCATCCCCCGTCGGAGCGACGGACCGACGCCGGGCAGCTCCCCCCGTGGCTGCTCGGCGTCGCCTTGTATGGAGAATGATCCGGTGAGTACCGACCCGGTGAACGACAAGAACCCCATCTGTTCCGCCAAGGGCTGCCGTGCCGCCGCCGTGTGGGTCCTGGCCTGGAACAACCCGAAGCTGCACACGCCGGAGCGCCGCAAGACCTGGGTGGCGTGCGACGAGCACCGCGAGCATCTCGCCGGCTTCCTCGACATGCGCGGGTTCCTGAAGGACGTCGTCACGCTGGAGGAGTGGGAGGCGCGGGACTCCGCGGGCTGACCGGTCCGCCCGCCGGGACGGGCCGTCGGTCAGCCGCCGATCGCCGACATCGGGCGGTCCGGCTGGAGGAAGGACGGATCGTCCAGTCCCGAGCCCGCCTTCTTGCCCCACATCGCCCGCCGCCAGACGCGGGCGATCTCCTCGTCGGGCGCGCCCGAGCGGAGGGCGCCCCGGAGATCGGTCTCCTCCCGGGCGAAGAGGCAGTCGCGCACCTGGCCGTCGGCGGTGAGACGGGTGCGGTCGCAGGCGGCGCAGAAGGGGCGGGTGACCGAGGCGATCACCCCGACCCGGTGGGGTCCGCCGTCCACGATCCAGCGCTCGGCGGGGGCGGCGCCCCGGGCCTCGGCGTCCTCGGGGGTGAGCGCGTAGCGGGTACGCAGCGATGTGAGGATGTCGCCCGCGGTGATCATGCCCTCGCGCTTCCAGCCGTGCTGGGCGTCGAGGGGCATCTGCTCGATGAAGCGCAGCTCGTATCCGTGCTCGACGGCCCAGGCGAGCAGTTCGGGGGCCTCGTCGTCGTTCAGCCCCGTCATCAGGACGGTGTTGACCTTGACCGGGGTGAGTCCGGCGTCATGGGCGGCTGCCAGGCCGGCGAGGACGTCGTGGTGGCGGTTTCTCCGGGTCAGCGCCTTGAAGACCTCGGGTCTGAGGGTGTCGAGGGAGACATTGACCCGGTCGAGCCCGGCGGCCCTGAGCGCGGCCGCGGTGCGCCCCAGACCGATGCCGTTGGTCGTGAGCGACATCCGGGGCCGGGGCTCCAGGGCGGCGCAGCGCTCCACGATGCCCACGAGACCGGGCCGCAACAGGGGCTCCCCGCCGGTGAAGCGGACCTCGGTGACGCCCAGCGAGGTGACGGCGATCGATATCAGCCGGACGATCTCGTCGTCGCTGAGGAGATCGGGCTTGGCGAGCCACTGGAGACCTTCTTCCGGCATACAGTACGTACACCGCAGATTGCACCGGTCCGTCAGTGAAACGCGCAGGTCGGTGGCCACACGGCCATAGGTGTCGACGAGCACTGCGGGCCCCTCCCCGTGGGTCGGACGACAGTCGGTCCCGGTAGGTCACGTGCTGATCTCTTCTGATCTCTTCACATGAGCCTACGCCAGGCGTATGACAGCGCCGGGGGACGATGTGACCGGGAACGGCGCGGCCGTCTCGCAGGGTCTCCTGCGACACGGCCGCGCCGGGAGCCCGCGGCCGGCGCGCCTCGGGCCGGCGGTGGGGCTCGGGGAAAAGGCGGGATCCTGGGTCAGTGGGCTCCGGTTCCGGTGAGGGACTTGACCTCCAGCTCCGCGTACTTGCCCCGGTCGGGCTCCTCCTTGGTGAGCACGGAGCCGAGCCAGCCGAGGAGGAAGCCGAGCGGGATGGAGACGATGCCGGGGTTCTCCAGCGGGAACCAGTAGAAGTCGGCGTCCTTGAACATCGACGTGGGCTTCCCGGAGACGACCGGCGAGAAGAGCACCAGTACCACGGAGGAGAGCAGTCCGCCGTAGATGGACCAGAGCGCTCCCTGCGTGGTGAACCTCTTCCAGAAGAGGCTGTAGAGGATCGTCGGGAGGTTCGCCGACGCGGCGACCGCGAAGGCGAGGGCGACCAGGCCGGCGACGTTCAGATCGCGGGCGAGCGCGCCGAGCGCGATGGAGACGACACCGATGGCGACGGTCGCCCAGCGGGCCGCGCGGACCTCCTCCTTCTCGGTGGCCTGTCCCCTGCGGATGACGTTGGCGTAGATGTCGTGCGCGAAGGACGACGACGAGGCCAGGGTGAGACCGGCGACGACGGCGAGGATCGTCGCGAAGGCGACCGCGGAGATCACGGCCAGCAGGATCGCGCCGCCTGCGGAGTCGGTGCCGCCGATATGGAGGGCGAGCAGGGGCGCGGCCGTGTTGCCCGCCTTGTTGGAGGCGGTGATGTCGGCGGGTCCCACGATCGCCGCCGCGCCGAAGCCGAGGGCGATGGTCATCAGATAGAAGGCGCCGATGATGCCGATGGCCCAGTTGACGGACTTGCGGGCGGCCTTCGCCGTCGGGACCGTGTAGAAGCGGATGAGGATGTGCGGCAGTCCGGCGGTGCCGAGGACGAGCGCGATGCCGAGGGAGATGAAGTCCAGCTTGGACGTCCCCGTGGCGCCGTACTTCAGGCCCGGCTCCAGGAACGCCGATCCCTTCCCGCTCTTCTCGGCGGCGGTGCCGAGGAGGTCGGAGATGTTGAAGTTGAACTTCAGCAGCACCAGGAAGGTGATCAGCAGCGTTCCGGCGATGAGCAGGACGGCCTTGACCATCTGGACCCAGGTGGTGCCCTTCATCCCGCCGATGGTCACATAGAGGATCATCAGAAGACCGACGAGCCCGACGATCAGGACCTTGCCGCCGTCGCTGGTGATGCCGAGCAGCAGGGAGACCAGGACGCCGGCTCCGGCCATCTGGGCGAGCAGATAGAAGATGGAGACGACGATGGTCGACGTTCCGGCGGCGGTACGGACGGGGCGCTGGCGCATCCGGTAGGCGAGGACGTCGCCCATGGTGAAGCGGCCCGAGTTGCGCAGCGGCTCCGCGACCAGCAGCAGGGCGACGAGCCAGGCCACCAGGAAGCCGATGGAGTAGAGGAAGCCGTCGTACCCGAAGAGGGCGATGGCACCGGCGATACCGAGGAACGAGGCGGCGGACATGTAGTCGCCGGAGATCGCCAGCCCGTTCTGGAAGCCGGTGAACTGGCGCCCGCCCGCGTAGAAGTCCGCGGCGCTCTTGGTCTGGCGGCCCGCCCAGACGGTGATGAACAGGGTCGCCACCACGAAGGCGGCGAAGAGGGTGATGATGAGCGGCCGGTGCTCGGTGGTGGCGCTCTGGGCCGCCAGGGTCACGGCCGGCAGGCTTCCCGCGGACAGGTCGGCGGCCGTCGCGGACAGGTCCGGGACGGCCTGCTGCCCGGCCGCCAGATGGAGGGCGCCGCTCATACGCCGGCCTCCATACGGGACTTGATGGCCTCGGCCCTGGGGTCGAGCTTCCCGGCCGCGTGGCGGGAGTAGAACCAGGCGATGAGGAACGTGGTGGCGAACTGGGCGAGCCCGAGGACCAGGGCGACGTTGATGTTGCCGAAGAGCTTGGTGCCCATGAAGCCGCCCGCGTAGTTCGACAGCAGGACGTAGAGCAGGTACCAGGCGATGAAGGCGATCGTCAGGGGGAAGGCGAAGGAGCGGTAGGTGCGGCGCAGTTCGCCGAATTCCGCGCTCTCCTGTACCTCGATGAACTGCTCGGTGGTGGGCTGAGCGGGGCCGGCGGCCAGTGTCTTCTCGGGCGGGGCGGCGTCGGTAGTCACGGAATCTCCTCGTGACGCGGGTGTGGTGGGGATGGACAAGGCGGACCTTCGTTCCACGGGGGCGGGGGCGGTTTGATGGTGCTCCACCCCCTGACAACGGCACGGGGAGCACGCCGGACCGGTTCAACATCAGCCGTTTTTCTCCGCGCTTTCCCGTCGCTTCGCTCGAACGGATTGATGACGACCGAAGATCGGCGATAGCTTCGCTCGTCATGTACCCGCCCAAACGCACCGGGTGTCTGGGCGGCCGGTACCGATGATGTGGAGAACCCATGGCTCATCTGGGAACCAGACGGCGACGCGCGATCGCGCTCCCCGCGGGTCTGGCGCTCACAGCCTCGCTCGGCTTCCTCCCCGCGGGAGCCGCCTCGGCCAGCACGGCGGCGCAGAACGCGCCCGCCGCGGTGGTGACCGACGGTCCGAAGCTGTCGTACGTGGTGAATGTGGAGGGCGGTCGGCGCACCGCCGACGCGGTGCGCCGGGCGATAGCCGCGGCCGGCGGGTCGGTGGTCGTGTCCTACGACCGGATCGGCGTCATCGTCGTCCACTCGCAGAACCCGGACTTCGCGCGGACGATCCGCGCGGTCGAGGGAGTCGAGTCGGCCGGTGCCACCCGCACCGCGCCGCTGGCGGCCGCGACCGACACCTCGGCCGGGGCCGAGCGTCCGCTGACCGCCGAGGAGGCGAAGGACGCGACGGCGGTGGCGGATTCGGGCCAGGATCCGCTCGAACCGCTCCAGTGGAGCCTGCCCGCGATCAAGGCCGACCGGGCGCATGAGCGCACGCTCGGGAGCAAGAACGTCACGGTCGCGGTCATCGACACGGGTGTCGACGACACCCACCCCGATCTCGCGCCCAACTTCGACGAGCGGGCCTCGGTGAACTGCGTCGGCGGCAAGCCCGACACCACGCCCGGCTCCTGGCGCCCCGGTCCGCACGAGAGCGACCACGGCACCCATGTGGCGGGCACGATCGCCGCCGCCAGGAACGGCATCGGTGTCACCGGTGTCGCCCCGGGTGTGAAGGTCTCCGGCATCAAGGTCTCGACGACGGACGGGCTCTTCTACACCGAGGCGGTCGTCTGCGGCTTCGTCTGGGCCGCCGAGCGGGGCGTCGAGGTCACCAACAACAGCTACTACGTGGACCCGTGGCTGTTCAACTGCACGAACGACCCCGACCAGGCGGCCCTGGTCGAGGCCGTCACCCGCGCCACCCGGTACGCGGAGCGCAAGGGCGCGGTCAACGTCGCCGCGGCCGGCAACTCGCGGATGGACCTGGCGGCGGAAGCGCTGACGGACACGACGAGCCCGAACGACACCACCCCCGTCGACCGGATCGTCGACCCGGCCGAGTGCTTCGACATCCCGACGCAGCTGCCCGGGGTCGTGACCACGTCCTCGCTCGGCGCGAAGGGCCTGAAGTCGTCGTTCTCGAACTACGGCGACGGCGTGGTCGACATCTCGGCGCCCGGCGGCGACTCCACCCGCTACCAGGCGCCGGACGCCCCCGCCACGGACGGCCGGATCCTGTCGACGCTGCCGAACGGCCGCTACGGCTACAAGGCCGGTACGTCGATGGCTTCGCCGCATGTCGCGGGCGTGGTCGCGCTCATCAAGTCCAAGCACCCCTACGCCCCGCCGGCCGCCGTGAAGGCGCTGCTGTACGGGCAGGCCGACGACACCGCGTGCACCGACCCGTACGACATCAACAACGACGGTGTCGTGGACGCGGTGTGCGAGGGCGACAAGCGGAAGAACGCGTTCTATGGCGAGGGTGTCGCGGACGCCCTGGACGCCGTACGCCGCTGACACGGACCGCACGGGCCGCACGGGCAGGTCGCGGGAAAGCCGCACCGGCCGCTCGTACGGACCGTACCGGCCAACCGCCGGTGACGGCCCCGCTCGAACGGACCGTGCGGGTCACTCGTACGGTCCGTACGGCGGCGGCCACCGGGGCCGGACACCTCCCGTGTCCGGCCCCGGTGCCGTCAGGAGCGTTCCGCCCGCGTGGCCGAGAGCACCCCGAGGGCCAGCAGCAGCTGTCCCGTGCTGTAGACGAGCATGATCCAGAAGTCGGGTACGGGCGGCTGCGGCCACTCGGCGACCCCGGTGGCGATGACCATGTCCGAGATCAGGAACAGCGCGCCGCCCAGTCCCGCGACGGGCCCGAGCGCGCTCGCCCGCCAGGCCATCGCGGTCAGCACGAGCGCGTATCCGGCGACGGGCACCCGCAGATCGGCGGGCAGATCCGGCCACAGGAGCGCGACCGCGGCCACGAGCGCCGCGCCGTAGACGGGCCCCGCCCACCCCGGTGCCGGCGCACGGCCGAAGAGCACCAGGTAGCAGATGTGCCCTACGGCGAAGGAGCCCATCCCCACCAGGAACGCCCAGTCCGCGCCGGACAGCAGGAACACGTCCCCGCCCCAGCCGAACAGCAGCGCGGCGACCAGCAGCCGGGGGCCGCCGCGTACGGCGGTGAAGGCGGCGAGGAGCGGCATCAGCAGCGGCTTGGCGATCCGGTGGCCCGTCTCCGCGCCGGCGAGGAGCGAGCCGAGGTCGACGAGGACCGCGAGCGCGAAGGCGGTGAGCAGCGCCCGCCCGACGGCGCCGGCGGTGTCCGCCGTACGGATCCGGGGCGCGCTCACGCGGTACGCCCGGTGGCTGCCGGGGCGCCCGGTGAGGGGACGCCCGCGGACACGGTGCCCCCGGCCGCCGTACTCCCCGGCGGTGCGCTGCGCGGCGGCGGCTTCCCGGCCCCGGTGCCCGCGACGGAGGCGCCCGGTGAGGGGGCGCCTGCCGAGGGGGCGCCCGCGGCGGAGGGGTCCGCGGGCGGGGCCGGCTGCCAGCCGGGGCCGCGGAACACCCGGCCCGCCCGCTCGCGCCACGTGTCCGCCGCGCGGACGTCGCGCGCGATGGCGGCGTACTCGTGGGTGGCGACGCGCAGCGGGTTGTAGGTGTCGATGTTCTTGGTGAGCCCGAAGACGGGCCGCTCGGTCTCGGGCGCGAAGGACCCGAAGAGCCGGTCCCAGACGATCAGGACGCCACCGAAGTTGCGGTCCAGATAATCGCCCTGGGAGGCGTGGTGGACCCGGTGGTGGGAGGGCGTGTTCAGGACGTACTCCAGGGGCCGCGGCAGCTTCCCGATCCGCTCGGTGTGGATCCAGAACTGGTAGACGAGATTGACGGACTGGCAGAAGGCGAGCGCCGCCGGATGCACCCCGCTCACGACCAGCGGGAGAGAGAACGGCCACACGGTCCAGGTCGTCCAGGGCTGGCGCAGCGCGGTGGTGAGGTTGAACTTCCGGCTGGAGTGATGGACCACGTGGCAGGCCCACAGGATCCGCACGACGTGGTGGCCGCGGTGGGACCAGTAGGAGAGGAAGTCCTGTGCGAGCAGCATCAGGGGCAGGGTCCACCACAGCACGGGGACCCGGGCGGGGGTGAGTTCGTACACCGCCGTGTAGACGGCCAGGATCGGGATCTTCCACAGGAGGTCGAAGCCGAGGCTGCCGAGCCCCATGCCGACGCTGGTGGCCGCGTCCCGGGTCTCGTAGCCGGCCGCGTCCTCGTCGGGGTGGAGGCGGTGGACGGCCATCTCCAGGACGGTGAGCAGCACAAAGGCCGGTATTGACCAGAGCACGACATCGGGCAGATTCGGCATGTCTGCACCGTAGAGGCGGTGGCCGGGGTGGGGCTAGTCGTTGTTACCGACAAGTATGTGAGACGGATCGTCAGCACGTCTTGGAGGCTTCCGCCAACCGGAGGGGTCCTTTCCCCGACGTCCCGGGCCGCGGCGTCGGTCCGCGCGGTCCAGCGCCCCTCGCGAACCGCACGGCCGACGCCCCGCACCGTCCGCCCCCACCGCACGGACCCGGATTCACCGCCGTGTGACCGCCCGCGGACAGGGGGGCCGGGACGTTCCCGCCCGGCTCGCCCGCGATCGCCGGAAGGCACCGCCCTCAGCCCGTGACCGCGCCCAGCAGCGACCCCGCGCCGTAGGTCACCGCCATCGCCAGTGCTCCCCCGCCCACGTTCCGTACGACCGCCGGGCCGGCCCGCGCCTCGCCCAGCCGGGCGCTCCACCAGCCCGTGAGCGCCAGGGCCGCCAGTACCGAGCAGATCGTGACGCCCAGCCGCAGGGACTGGGGCGGGAGGACCATCGCCAGCAGCGGGAGGAGCGCGCCGGCGGTGAAGGCGAGGAAGCTGGCGCCCGCCGCGTGCCAGGGATCGGCCAGGGCGTCCGGGTCGATCCCGAGCTCTACGCGCGCGTGCGCGCGCAGGGCGTCGCGTTCGGTGAGCTGGGCGGCGGCCTCGCGGGCGACCTCCCGGGTGAGGCCGCGGTCCGTCAGCAGGCCGGTCAGCTCGTCGAGTTCGGCCTCCGGCTCGTCACGGAGCTCGCGCTTCTCCACGGCCAGGGCGGCCCTCTCGGAGTCGCGCTGGGTGGACACGGAGACGTACTCCCCCGCTGCCATGGACATCGACCCGGCGAGGAGTCCGGTCAGGCCCGCGGTCAGCAGGGCCGTACGGTTCTCCGTGGCTCCGGCGACGCCGACGACGAGCCCCGCGGTGGAGACGATGCCGTCGTTGGCGCCGAGCACGGCGGCGCGCAGCCAGTTCAGCCGCGTACCGAGTCCCGTGCCGTGCGGCTCGTGGTGGGGCCCCGCCGGGACGGGTCCCCCGGGGTCGCGGGAGGAGCCGCCCGCGGGAACGGGCTCTCCGGCGGCCCCGGGATCACGGGAGGGCCCGTCCCCGAGGCCGCCGGTGCCACCGGACGCGGCGGGATCCCCGGATTCACCGGCCCCCGGTGAATCCGGTGAACCGCCTTCGGGGTCACCGGCGGCGGGCCTGCCGGCCGCGCCCGGGGCCCGGCCCCCGGGTGCGCCGGAGTCCGGGCCGGGCGGTTCCCCGGAGGGACGGCCCGCTGGTTCCTCATGGGTCATCCCGGGAGGGTCCCACCCCGGCCGTCACCAGACGCGCACCGACCCGCCCGGGGCGAAGGCGGGGCTCGTCGCCCCGGGCGGGATGTCGGTCAGCGGCTCCGCGATCTCCGCGACCGTCGGACCGTGCACGGCCGCGATCGGGTCGAGGAGAGCGGTGTCGAAGCCGTAGACACGAGCCGCGTTGCCTCCGGCCATCGCGGCGACCTCGGCGCGCGTCAGGCCCGCGTAGGCGATGCGGAGACCTTCGCGGGAGTAGGGGGTGGTGCCTTCGTCGTGCGGGTAGTCGCTCCCCCACATGATCTTGTCGATGCCGATCCGGTCCCGCAGCGGCACCTCGTGGGGGCGCATGAAGCTCGCGCCGACGAAGCAGTTGTCGCGCCAGACCTCGCTCGGGCCCCGGCCCATCGACGCCGCGAGGCCCGCGCCGAACCGGGACTCGGCCGTGGTCGCCCGTGTCGCCGCCGCCACCAGCCGCCCGTGGTAGTAGTCCAGCATCTCCAGTACCCCCGGGATCCACCCGGAGCCCTGCTCGGTCAGCACCAGCAGCAGTCCGGGATGGCGGCGGAAGGCCCCGCCGAAGACCAGGTGCCACAGCGCCCGGTGCGAGAACCAGGTCGTCTCCACCATGAACACGGCCCGTGCGGCGGGCTCCTCGCCGAGCGGTGGGGAGGCCGAGCCGCCGTGGTGGTTCACGGGTACGTCCAGTTCGGCGCAGACGGCCCACAGGGGGTCGTACACCTGCGAGTACAGCTCGGGCAGCCCCGATCCCGGTGGTGTGCCGGGCAGCAGGATCCCGCCGGTGAGCCCCGCCTCCTTCGTCCGCCGGACCTCCCGCACGGCCTCGTCGACGTCGTTGAGCAGGATCTGCGCCACGCCCGCGCGGCGGCCCGGGGCGAGCGAGCAGAAGTCGGCGAGCCATCTGTTGTGGGCGCGCAGCCCGGCCCAGCGCCGGTCGTACTCCTGCCGGGACGGCGCCGGGGCCATCAGGGAGGCGCTGGGGAAGAACGGCGGGATGGTGTTGGGGAAGACGACCTCCGCGACGATGCCGTCGGCCTCCAGTTCGGCGAGGCGCCGGTCGGAGTTCCAGTTGCGGTCGGCGGTGTCGGCGAGCAGGTCCTCGTAGGGATTGACGTAGCCGGCGGCCCAGGCGTCGAAGTCGTCGTGGTACCGCTTCTCCAGATACGGCTTGTAGTCGAGCAGATCGGCTCCCGCGTGGCAGTCGGCGGAGATGACGGTGTAGCGCCCGTCCTCCCCGGAGCCGGTGCCGGCGGGGCCGCCGTTCACCGGGCCGCTCACGGGTTCACCCCCAGCACCGGGAAGTCGCCGCCGGTGAGCCAGTGGCGGCCCGTCTCCCGCGACCTCGCCCAGGACGCCTCCACGGCGCTCTGGTCCTCGGGCTGGCCCAGATCGGCCGGGGTCGGTCCGATCCGGCGGGCGAGGGGTGCGAGCTTCGCGGTGTCGAAGCCGAAGACCTCCGCGGCGGCCAGGCCCAGAATCCGGCGGGTCTCGGCGACCGGGATGTCGTGGAAGGTGTTCCGCAGCCACTGCCGGGTGTTGGGCCAGGTGCCCTCGGGGTGCGGGAAGTCGCTGCCCCACAGGATGTTGTCGACACCGATCTCGTACCGCTGGGCCAGCTCGCGCCGTTTGGTGTTGGTGGCGCAGATGAAGACCTGGCGGTCCAGGTACTCGCTCGGCGCGCGCTTCAGCTCGGCGAACGGGGACAGCTTCTTGCCGCCGTGCGCCCCGAGGTAGAGCCGGTCCATGAACCACAGCAGGTTGGGCAGCCACCAGCAGCCGGACTCGGCGACGCCGAACCGCAGTCCCGGATGCCGCTCGAACACCCCGGACCAGAGCAGGAACCAGAGCGGGCGGGCCGGCCACCAGGTGACCTCGGAGACATAGATGCCCAAGTGGTCGCCGTACTCGTGGCGAGGTGCCGCGCCGGAGTGGGTGACGACGGGCATCCCGGTCTCGGCCGCCGCCGCCCACACCGGGTCGTACCGCCGGTCGTGGTACGGGGCCCTGTCCACCCACATGGAGGGGATCATGAGCGCCCCCAGACCGGACTCCTTGGCCCGGTGGATCTCGGCGACGACCGTGTCCACCTCGCCCGTGACGGGCAGGAGGGCGACGCCGCAGTGCCGCTCGGGGTTCCGGGACACGAACTCCGCGAGCCAGCGGTTGTGGGCCTGCGCGCCCGCCATGCCGAGGAGGGGGTCCTGGTCCCCGGAGAGCCCGAGGCCGACGCCGAAGGGCGCGGCGGTCTGGCTGTCGACGGCGTCCGCGTCGGGGAAGACGACCTCGGCGGCCACACCGTCGCCGTCGAGTTCCTTGAGCCGCTGGGCGGCGTCCCAGCCGCCCCTGAGCCCTTCCTCGTTCTCGGTGAACCATTTGTCGGCGAACGCCTCGTTCCGTACGCCGAGCCGCGTCATCTCCTCGCGGCGGCGGTCGCGCCCGGCGAGGAACTCGTCGAAGTCACGGTGGAAACGGGAGTCCAGATAGGGCCGGTACCGCTCGGTGGGCAGTCCGGCGTGGCAGTCGGAGGAGATGATCAGGTACGGGTCTGTCATCGCTGGTCCCTCATTCGTCGAAAGCCCTCAGTCGAGGATGAAGCTCTCCAGGTAGGAAGGGTCGGCGCGGTCGAGCATCGACGCCGACCGCGCCCTGATCTGCCGGTCGCTGTGCTCGCTCGCCGGAAGCATCCAGAACCGCCGGGCCCGGATCCCCTCGACGACGAACTCCGCGACCTCCTCGACCGGGGTGAACGCCACGTCGTGCCCGGCCTCCTTCATCGCCGCCTCCCACTGCCCGAGACTGCGGTAGGGGGTCCGGCGCGGGCGCTCCTTGGCGTACCGCTCGGGGCGGTTGCGGTGCGACTCCCACAGCCCGGTGCGCAGCATGTGCGGTCCCGGGAAGAGGACGGAGGCGCCGACGTCGGCGCGCTCGGCCTTCAGATGCGCGTACAGCGACTCGGTCATGGTCACGACGGCCGCCTTGGTGACGGCGTACACGGACGCGGTGGGCAGGGGGGCGATGCCGCCGTCGCCGGAGGAGGTGTTGACGACGTGGCCCGGCTCACCGCCCGCGAGCATGCGGGGGACGAAGGCCTGGATGCCGTGGAAGACGCCCCAGACGTTGACCGCGAAGGCCCACTTCCAGTCGTTGGGCTCGTGCTCCCACATCCGGCCCTCGGCACCGGAGCCGACGCCCGCGTTGTTGCACAGCACATGGACCGCGCCGAAGGTGTCGTAGGCCGCGTCCGCCAGGGCGAGGACGGAGTCGCGGTCGCCGACGTCGACCGTGCGGGCGAGCACCCGAGCACCGTCGTCGGCGAGTTCGCCGGCGGCCCGCTTCAGCGCGTCCTCCTCGACGTCGGCGAGGACGACCTTGAGCCCCTCGGCCGCGAACCGGCGGGCCATCGCGAGCCCGATACCGCTCGCCGCGCCGGTGACGACGGCGACCTGTCCCTCGGTGAGCCGCATCAGACGCTCCCCTCGGGCGGGCCGTCGAGGATCTGCTGCGGGTCGTCGTAGCGCTGGTGGATGTACGGCAGGAGATCCTCGGCGCTCACCCGGCCGGCGACCCGGCCCTTCTGGTCGGTGGTCTTCTCACCGATGGTCAGCTCGACGACCCGCCGTACGGGAAGGTCGGCGACGGGGTCGTACGGCGACTCGCGCAGCACCACCTCGCCCGTGAGCCGCTCCAGCCTGCGCACCTTCTCGTTGCGCAGGCAGTGCACGAGGACCGGGTCGGATTCGAGGCCCCGGCCGTCGACCGCGGGCAGGAACTTGAAGTAGAAGTCGAGTTTCTCGGCCGGCTCCGGCGGCGGAAGGGGGCCGTCCACCGTGCCGCGCACCTCGACGAAGGCGATGCCGTGCCGGGCGAGCACGGCCGATACGGCCGCTCCGTCCCGTTCGACGGTGACCTCGCCGAGTTTTTTCGGCTCGCCGAAGACCTCACGCCCGCCGATCAGCGCGCGCTCATGGGTCATCGGCATGACGAGCGGATACCAGCCCTCGCGGCCGTCGTGCACGGCCGCGACGGCGACGGAGCCCGCGCCGAGGGGGTAGCCGGGCAGCTCGACCTTGCTGATGTTCGCCCGTACGAGGGGGCGCCCGGTGGGTTCGAGCGGGGGCGGAAGCACGGCGGCGACCGCCTCCGGGTCGCTCTCCCACACCGCCACCACCCCGGTCGACCAGATGTCCGGGAGCCTGGATCCGGCGTCGCGGGCCGCGGTGATCTCCGCCGCGGAGCGCGCGCCGTACCGTACGCGTGTCATTCGTACCGCCCTTCGTCCATGGATCTCTCGACCGGATCTGTCGGTCCGTCAGATCGGCGCGTGTAACACTGTTACACGGGGTTGGATGAGGGGTAAAGAGCCGTGCACACGCCGGAATCAGGAATCCGGGGAAGGGAATCGACGGGCATGACACGTACCGCGCTGACCCGCGACGAGGTCCTCGACGCGGCCGCCGCCCTCGTACGGCAGCACGGGCCCGCGGCCCTCACCATGCGCAAACTGGCCGCCGAGCTGGGCACGGCCGTCACCTCGATCTACTGGCACGTGGGCAATCGCGAGTCCCTGCTGGACGCCCTCGTCGAGCGCACGATGGAGGAGATGGGCGCGATCCGGCCCACCGGGCGCACGCCCGAGCAGCGCGTCGTCTCCGTCGCGCGCCGGCTCCACCGCGAGCTGCGCACCCGCCCGCAGCTGATCGCGATGGTGCACGAACGGGGTCTCACGGAACGCATGTTCCTGCCCGCCCAGCAGGCGCTCGTCCACGAGGTGCACGCCGCGGGACTGCGCGGGGCACGCGCGGCGGAGGCGGTGCGCGCGGTCCAGTTCCAGGTCATCGGCTTCGTCCTCGTCGAACGGAACCGCGAGCGGTCTCCGGTCCAGTCGCCGGGGGAGCACGAGCTGTGGGACGAGGTGACCGCGGAGCACGATCCGGCGCTCGCGCGGGCGCTGGCCCGGCCCGCGGACACCGAGAAGCTGTTCGCCGCCTCCGTACGGGCACTGGTGAGCGCGCTGCTGACGCCATGAGGGCCGGGGGCGCGGGTACGGAGGCGCGGACGGGGGCGCGGGTGCGGTGGTACCGACGGACGGGGGCGGGGAGGCGCGGACGCGGGGGCGCGCTCAGACCGTCCGGGTGCGGGAGCGCGCCCCGGCGCGCCGGAACCGGTGCCCCCGGGGGCCGTCCACCCGGATGTGAGGGTGCGTAAGGGACGTACCGTACAGGCGGATCGGGCGATGTCAGTCCGGGCCCGTATTCTCTGTGACCATGCTCGACGACAGCACGACAGCAGCGGCGACGTGGCCGACTGCATACCCCCAGGGGTATGCAGTCGTCGACGTGGAGACCACCGGGCTCGCCCGGGACGACCGGATAGTCTCCGCTGCCGTGTACCGCCTCGACGCCCAGGGCGCCGTCGAGGACCACTGGTACACCCTGGTCAATCCGGAGCGCGATCCGGGCCCGGTGTGGATCCACGGACTGACCACCGACGTGCTCGCCGGGGCTCCCCTCTTCGGCGAGATCGCCGAAGAGTTCTCCGAGCGGCTCGACGGCCGGGTGCTCGTCGCGCACAACGCCCTCTTCGACTGGTCCATGATCGCCAGGGAGTACGCACGGGCCGACCGCGCCGCCCCCACCCGGCAGCGGCTGTGCACCATCGCCCTGGCGAAGGAGCTGGGCCTTCCGCTGCCCAATCACAAACTGGAGTCGCTGGCCGCGCACTTCGGGGTCGTCCAGCAGCGTGCCCACCACGCGCTGGACGACGCGCGGGTGCTCGCCGAGGCGTTCCGCCCGAGTCTGCACACGGCGGCCCGCGACGGGGTGCGGCTGCCGCTGCTGGAGTGCCGGCCGCTCACCGAGTGGTCGGACTCCCCCGCCGCCCCGAGGGTCGGCCGGCAGGCGTCGTACGACGGCTCGGGCGGCCGCGCCCCGTACGGGTCCTCGTACGGCGGCTGGCGGCCCTCGCGCCGGCGGCCCGCCTGCCCGTACCCCAATCCGGGACGGTACACAGCGGGCAAGCCGCTCAAGCAGGGCATGCGGGTGGCGTTCTCCGGTGACACCTCCGTCGACCGCGAACTGCTGGAGGACCGGGCCTTCGAGGCCGGTCTGCACATCGCCACCAGCGTCTCCCGGCTGACCAGCCTGCTGGTGACCAACGACCCCGCGTCCGCCACCTCCAAGGCCGTCAAGGCGAAGGCGTACGGCACCCCGGTCGTCGACGAGGCCGCCTTCACCCAGCTGCTGCGGGACGTGGCCCCGGCGGACGGGGACGGCGGGAGCGGGCGAGCCGGGCAGGGCGACGGGGACGGCTGACGGAAGGCGGCCGGGCGGCCCGGTCACCGGCGCCCGCCGGGCCTCCCTGAACGGGTGAAGCCGCGCAGACGGGTGACGGACGGGCGTGCCGCCCGCCGATCGGAGCGCTCGCGTCGCACCCTGTGGCGCATGGCACGTTGTGAGGTCTGCGGAAACGATTACGGGATGTCCTTCGAGGTGCACGCGCAGGGTGCCGTGCATGTCTTCGACTGCTTCTCCTGCGCCATCCACCGCATGGCGCCCATCTGTGAGCACTGCCGGGTCCCGATCATCGGCCAGGGGGTCGAATTCGAGGGCCACTGGTACTGCGGCGCGCACTGCGCCCGCGCGGAGGGCCGGGTGGGCATCGTCGACAAGGTGTGAGCCGCGGCGCCCGGCCGGGGACCCCGCCCCGCGGTCCGGCCCGCCCCCGGTCGCGACCGGCGGATTCCGGTCCGCCCCCCGGGTCCGCCCCGGCGCCCGGCCCCGTCCCGGTGTCCGCCGGTGACCGCCGCGGGGCGCGCTGCGACGAGGGACCCACCGCCCGCGCCCCGGACGCCGGAAGGTACGGTCGAAGCCGTGTACCGCTTCCTGTTGTCCCGGCAGTGGGTGATCCTCACCCTCATCGCGCTCGCCCTCGTCCCCACGATGATCGAGCTGGGCTTCTGGCAGTTCCACCGCCATGAGCGCCGGGTCGAGCAGAACGAGCTGATCGCCCGGAACCTGGAGGCGAAGCCGGTCCCGGTGACCGAGCTGACCTCCCCGGGACACCGGGTTCCGCGCGCGGACTACTGGCGCACGGTCACCGCCACCGGCACCTACGACCCGGCCGGCGAGGTCGTCGTACGGCGCCGGACCAACGCGGACGAACGCGTCGGCTTCCATGTGCTGACCCCGCTGGTCCTCGCCGACGGCCGTGTCGTCCTGGTCAACCGGGGCTGGGTCGAGGGTGCCACCGACCCCAGGGCCTACCCCCCGGTGCCGCCCGCGCCCCGGGGGACGGTGACCGTCACCGGGCGGCTCAAGGCCGACGAGACCACCAGGGGCAGCGGCATCAAGGACCTCGCCGGTCTGCCGCCGCGCCAGGTCATGCTGATCAACAGCGAGCAGCGGGCCGGGGCGCTCGGCAAGCCGGTGCTCGGCGGCTATCTGGAGCTGAGCGAGCCGCGCCCCGCGGGCGGGAAGCCCGAGCTGGTCCCCGCGCCCGACCACGGCTCCATCGGCGCGCACATGGCGTACGCGATCCAGTGGTGGCTGTTCACGGCGGGCGTGCCCGTCGGCTGGGTGGTTCTCGTACGCCGTGAACTACGCGACCGGCGCGCGGCCGAGGCGCGAAACGCACCCGAGCCCGTGCCCGCGAACGTCTGACACTCCCGGCGTACCGGGCGGAACCGGCCCCAGTGACACCGGGCGCCCCAGCCGATCCGGCGCCCGTGCCTGCTTAGGCTGCGCGCAAGACGGGAACACGCCAAAGCGTGACCCTACGCATCGAGGACTACGCGCTCATCGGCGATCTTCAGACGGCGGCGCTGGTGGGCATGGACGGCTCCATCGACTGGCTCTGTCTGCCGCGCTTCGACTCGGCGGCGTGCTTCGCCGCGATCCTCGGCGACAAGGAGAACGGCCACTGGCGGATCGCGCCCAAGGGCGCGGGCCGCTGCACCCGGCGCGGCTACGTCGGGGACTCGCTCGTCCTGGAGTCGGTGTGGGAGACGCGCACCGGCACGGTCAAGGTCACCGACTTCATGCCGCAGCGCGACAGGACACCCGATGTGATGCGGATCGTGGAGGGCGTCAGCGGCACGGTCGAGATGGAGGCGGTGCTGCGGCTGCGCTTCGACTACGGCTCGATCGTGCCGTGGGTGCGCCGGACGGACGGCCACCGGGTGGCGGTCGCCGGGCCGGATTCGGTGTGGCTGCGCAGCGAGCCGCCGGTCAAGACGTGGGGCCAGCAGTTCAGCACCATCTCGTCGTTCACCGTCGGTGCCGAGGACAAGGTGGCGTTCGTCCTCAGCTGGCATCCGTCGCACCAACGGCGCCCGGCGCCCGTCGATCCGTTCGACGCGCTGGAGCACAGCCTCCAGGACTGGGAGGACTGGTCCACCCGGTGCCGGACCCAGGGCGTCTACCGGGAGCCCGTCGTCCGCTCCCTCATCACCCTGAAGGCGCTCACCTACGGCCCCACCGGCGGAATCGTCGCCGCGCCCACCACCTCGCTGCCCGAGGAACTCGGCGGCGTACGGAACTGGGACTACCGCTTCTGCTGGCTGCGGGACTCCACCCTCACCCTGGGCGCCCTCCTCAGCGCGGGCTACCAGGAGGAGGCCGCCGCCTGGCGCGACTGGCTGCTGCGGGCGGTGGCGGGCGATCCGGCCGATCTGCAGATCATGTACGGGCTGGCCGGGGAGCGCCGGCTGCCCGAGACGGTGCTGCCCTGGCTGTCGGGATACGCCGGTTCCACTCCCGTACGCACGGGGAACGCGGCCGTCGAGCAGTTGCAGCTCGATGTCTACGGAGAGGTGATGGACTCCCTCTTCCTGGCCAAGCAGCAGGGCATCCCCGGCCAGAAGCACGCCTGGTATCTCCAGCTCAGCCTGCTCGGCTTCCTGGAGTCGAAGTGGCGCGAGCCCGACGAGGGGCTGTGGGAGGTGCGCGGGCCCCGCCGTCACTTCGTGCACTCCAAAGTGATGGCGTGGGTGGCCGCCGACCGCGCCGTACGCACCCTGGAGGCGGAACCCTCGCTGCGCGGGGACGCGGCGCGGTGGCGGACCATGCGGGACGAGGTGCACCGGGAGGTGTGCGAGAAGGGGTACGACCCCGAGCGGAACACCTTCACCCAGTACTACGGCTCCGCCGAACTGGACGCGGCGACCCTGCTGATCCCCCGGGTCGGGTTCCTGCCGCCCGACGATCCCCGGGTCGTGGGCACGGTGGACGCGGTACGGGCCGAACTGGGGACGGCGGGCGGGCTGGTGCGGCGCTACAGCACCGAGGGCGCGTCGGTGGACGGGCTGCCCGGCGACGAGGGCGCGTTCCTGGCGTGCTCGTTCTGGCTGGCGGACGCGCTGCGGATGACGGGTCGGGTGAAGGAGGCCCGTGAGCTGTTCGAGCGGCTGCTGACCCTCCGCAACGACGTCGGGCTGCTCGCCGAGGAGTACGACCCGGTGGCGGAAAGACAGCTCGGCAACTTCCCGCAGGCGTTCAGCCATATCGCCCTGGTGACCACCGCCCTCGCGCTGGCCGGCGAGGAGAATGCAGGATAGGCCCATGGATCTTGGACTGAAGGACCGCGTCTACGTCCTCACCGGCGCCTCGCGGGGGCTCGGCAACGCGGCGGCGAGGGCGCTGATCGCCGACGGCGCGAAGGCGGTCGTCTCCGGCCGTGACGAGAAGACGGTCGCGGACTCGGCCGCCGAGCTGGGCCCGGGCGCGGTCGGTGTCGCCGTCGACAACGCGGACCCGGAGGGCGCGGAGCGCCTGATCGCCGCGGCCCGTGCGCACTTCGGGCGCTTCGACGGGGTGCTGATCAGCGTCGGCGGCCCGGCGCCGGGCTTCGTCGCGGACAATACGGACGAGCAGTGGCGGGCGGCCTTCGAGTCCGTCTTCCTCGGTGCGGTCCGCCTGGCCCGTGCGGCCGCGGCGGCCCTCGGCGAGGGCGGGGTGATCGGCTTCGTCCTCTCGGGCTCCGTCCATGAGCCCATCCCCGGGCTCACCATCTCCAACGGGCTCCGCCCCGGTCTGGCGGGCTTCGCCAAGTCGCTCTCCGACGAACTCGGCCCGCGGGGTATCCGGGTGGTCGGTCTGCTGCCCTCCCGGATCGACACCGACCGGGTCCGCGAACTGGACGCACTCTCCGGTGACGCGGCCTCCGCCCGCACGGCGAACGAGTCCCGCATCCCGCTGCGGAGGTACGGCACACCGGAGGAGTTCGGCCGGGTGGCGGCGTTTCTGCTCTCCCCGGCGGCGTCGTATCTCACGGGCCTGATGGTGCCGGTGGACGGGGGCGCCCGGCACGGGTTCTAGGGCGTGTATCGGAAGTAGCGCCGTCCGCCCGGAGGGCGGGGCCTGCGGCGTCCGGTGCGTGCAATCGCAAGGCGGAGGGTCGCCCTCGTACTGGACGTACTTGGGTG
>NZ_JBIALS010000049.1:0-49858 GCF_042873655.1 Streptomyces sp. NPDC004609
AAACCACACTCCCGGCGGGGCGCGGCCCCCCGGGGGGGGGGGGCGGGGGGGGGGGCGGGGCCCCCCCCCGGCGCGGGCCCCGGCGCCCCGGGGGGCCCCGGCGACGGGCTGGTGCGGACCGGGGCCGCTCAGTGCTCCTTCGTCTCGTCAGGCCGGCTCGCGCCGGGCGTCCACTTGGGCGCCGCCATGCCGTTGCGGTCCCAGACCACCTTGCCGGCACGGACGGTGAGCTCGGTGGCCAGCTTCCGGCTGCCGTCCAGCCGGAAGCCGAAGCTGTCCACGTAACCGAACCTGCCCTTCTCCAGGGAGAACACCGCGAGATCGGCGGGGGCGCCCACCGAGAGGTTGCCCAGGTCGGGCCGCTGGATCAGCTGCGCCGCCTGCCAGGTCGAGGCGGAGACGACGTCCTTCAGCGGCATGCCGAGCGTGAGGAACTTCGACATCACGTTGGACATGTCCTTCATGCCCGCGTTCATGCTGGAGATGTGCAGGTCGGTGGAGATGGCGTCGGGAGTGAAGCCCTCCTTCATCGCCGGGACCGCGACGTCCCAGCCGAAGCTGCCGCCGCCGTGGCCGACTTCGAAGAGCACGCCGCGGTCGCGTCCCTGCTGCATCGCCGGGTTGAGCCTGCCGTCCTCGCCGAGTTCGCCACGCAGCCCGGAGTAGGCGTGCGCGTAGATGTCGCCGGGGCGCAGCTTCTCGGTGAGCAGGGTCTTCAGCGGGCGCTCGGGATGGTTGGCGCCGAAGTCGACCATGACCGGGACGTCGGCGTCCTCGCCCGCCTGTACGGAGTTCTCGACCGGCGTCCAGTCCTTCCCTTCGTAGTGCGCCGTCTTGATGCCGATGATCGTGTCCGGGTGCTCCCGGGCCTTCGCGGCGGCCGGGCCCGGCTTCATGTCATCGAGGTCCTGCTCCGCCTCGCCGCCTGCCATGCCCTTGCCGACGATGTTGACGAAGGCGAGCACGCGGGTCTGGGAGCGGTCGATGATGCTCTTCTTGAAGAGTTCGAAGTTGCTCGCCCCGGAAGATCCGGCGTCCACCACGGTGGTGACGCCGGAGCGGAAGGTGAAGCCGTCGGGTGCCACACCGTTCTTGCCGTTCGCGTACGCGTCCTCCGGCCCCGGGAAGAGGTGGGCGTGCATGTCGATCAGGCCCGGAGTGACGTACTCACCGGCCGCGTTGACGGTCTTGACCGCCGCCGAGGCGTCGATGCGCTTCGCCACCTTGGCGATCTTCCCGTCCTTGACGGCGATGTCGCGCACGCCGTTGAGGCCGTTCTTCGGGTCGACGACGTGACCGCGCCGGATGACGAGGTCGTACGCCTCCGCGGAGCCGGCCTTCGCCGCGGTCGATGCGCCGGCGGGGAGGGCGGCGCCGGTCGCGGCGCCGAGTACCAGGGTGAGGGCCGCGGGCAGGATGAGCCGGCGGACTTTGCTTCTCGGGGGCATCAGGACTCCCATCTCACCTGACGGCGATGCAGTCGATCTCGACGAGCGAGTCGCCGGGGATGCCGGCGGCAGCGGCGATGGTGGTGCGTACGCCGGGCTTGCGGCCCCAGCGGCCGCGGAAGACCTCGTTCATGCCGTCGTAGTCGTCCAGCGTGTTGAGGTAGACGTTGACCTTGAGGACCTTCTCCATCGAGGAGCCCACGGACTCCAGGTAGCGCTCGATCTCGTTCAGGACGTGGTCGGTGTGCTGGCGGATGTCACCTGCGAAGTGGGCGCCGATCCCGGAGATGTAGACCATGTCTCCGTACGTCACGATCGGGCTGAACAGCGGGTTCTCCGGCGGCTGCGAGCCGTCGGGGTAGTGGACTTCCTTCCTCGGCCGGTGCGGGCGGCCGCGCCCGCTGTCGGCGGCGGCGGAACCGGCGCCGGCCACCAGCGGTACGGTGGCGACGGCCGCTACTGCGGGAGCCTTGCGGATGAAGTCCCGTCGGTTCGAGGACACGATTCCTCCAGTGCTGGTTGTGTGAGGATTTGGTCAGTGCATGACAGGAAGGTGCCGCTGGTCAGGACTTCCGGACGGCGGACCAGGTCGCCTTCAGGTATTCGCCCATGTCGAGCTGGCCGCTCATCCGGTCGCCGTCGACAGTCCCGGTGAAGGTGTAGTTGAGGGAGTCCCCGTGCTCCTCGCCGTAGTGGCTGCGCACGGTCACCTCGGTGCCGCTGACGCTGCCGGACGCCTTGCGGGTGACGAACTCGCCGCCGTGGCTGCCGGTGAGCGCGGCGCCCTTCTGACTGAGTTCGAGCCTGTGCGCGGTCGAGGTGCTCGCCGCGTACGAGATCTTGACCGCCCAGGTGCCGCCGACGTCCACAGTGGGCGGCTTCGGCTTCTCCGGCGGCGGGGGCGGGTCGTTGAGGAGCTGGACGACCGCGTCGGCGATGGTCCTCGCGTCGCCCTGCTCCAGCATGTAGGGAGTGACGGAGACGCCGGTCTGCGCCGGGTCTTCGCCGCTCGCGGCGTTGATGGCGATACGCGGCTCGCCCTCGTAGAGCGTGTCCACGATCGTCCGTCCCGAGACACCGAGCTTCTCGCCGTTCCACAGGACGGTCAGCGTCGGCGTACGGTTGGAGAGGCCCTCCGGCTGCACGATCTTCGTGGTGACGCCGTCCACTGTGGAGACCCGGCGGGCGATGGACTTCAGCCACGAGGTCCACCTCGCGTACTCGGCCTGGTGGTCGCGCTGCGACCACATCTCGACCGCCGCGAGCATCGCCATCGCGTCCTCCTTGCCGACCTTGAACCCGCGGGCGAACCCGTGGTGCGGCGCGCTGTGTACCCAGGCGGCCCGTACGAGGTCCTCACGGCCGAGGAGTATCCCGGCCGACTGCGGGCCGCGCAGGGCCTTGCCACCGCTGTACGCCACCAGGTCGGCGCCGAGCTGGAGGTGCACGTTCGGGACGGTGAGGATCTCCGCGGCGGCGTCGACCAGCACGGGTACGCCGGCGGCGTGGGCGAGGTCGACGATCGTCCTCGTGTCGAGCTCGCTCTCCTCGACGCGGGGCATGGCGAAGATGTAGACGAGCGCGGTCTGCGACCCGAGCGCCGCCTTGAGCTCCTCACGTGTCTCCACCTCGACGACCTTCAGACCGACCAGGCTGATGGCCGCCTCGTACACGTTGCGCGAGTGTTTCGGGATGATCGCCTCGGTCTTGCCGAAGCCGGTCAGGTCGGGTATCTGGATGTGGAAATCGGGGTTGCCGCCCGCCACGCAGGCCGCGGCGGCGTGTCCCAGCGCGGCCGAGCAGCCGGAACTGACCATCCCGAACTCGGACTTCGTCAGTTCGCCCAGCCGTCTGCCGACGGCGTCGGCGAGTTCGTCCAGCTGTACGTAGGCGCGTGCCGCCCTGTCGATGGCGTCCCGCACCTCAGGCAGCATCAGCGAGCCGCTGAGGACGGTGTAGGTGCCGCGTCCGTTGATCAGCGGGCGGACGCCGATCTCCTTGTATCCGCTCGTCTTTCCTCTTCTGCCGTGCTTCTCTCTCTCGCCGCTGCCGGGGCCGCTGTTGCCCGCTGCCACGGCCTCGCCTGCCAGCAGCGGCCCCAGCGCGAGGGCGCCGCCTGCGGCAGCACCACGCCCGAGCATCGTGCGACGAGAAACTGCGTCAGTCCGCATCCCTGCTCCCATTCGCCTCGTGGATCGTTGTGCGCATCACGCTATGAAGGGTGAGGACGGGCGTTAAGCGCGTCCGCCGTATGTGACTATTCGGAACTCGGATGGCAGCCCGTCAGCCTCTCGGCGGTACCGTCACGCTGCCGGCTGCGGCCAACGGGGGAGGCACAACCCCCTTCAGGGCCTGCCCAGGGCCAGGCGGCGGGTCCCCGTCGGGACGTCGGACGCCTCGATCTCGCGCAGCAGCGTGCGCGCGGGCGGGGTCAGCGGGCTCGTCGTGCTCCAGTGCACGGCGACCCGGCGGCCGCAGGGGACGTCGAGATTGCGGGCCACCACGCCGTCCGTGTCGGCCGTGGCGACCGCGAGGAGATTGGTGACGCCGATGCCGAGCCCGCTGCGTACCAGCGAGATGAGGGTCTGCGGCTGGTTCGTCGCTTGCACCGCGTTCGGTTCGAGGCCGCGCTCGCGGAAGGCGCGGTAGGTCTCGAAGCCCATCGCTGTCGGTGAGCCGAGCCGGCCGATGGTGATGATCGGGTGCTCGGCCACCTTCGCCACCGGCAGCGGCTCGGGCAGCTCGGCGAGCGGGTGGTCGGGGCGGTGCACGACGATCAGCCCCTCCCACCACAGCGGAAGGTGCTCGACCGACGGGCCGGCCGGCGGCGACATCGGACGCAGGCAGAGGTCGACCTCACCTGCGGCCAGCGCCTCGTCGAGCTCCAGCGTGGAACGCTCGACCAGAACCACCTTGATGGCCGGGCGGGTTCGCGCCATCCGTTCCAGCAGCTGAGGCAGGAACGCCACACTGGCGCTCGGATAGCTGCCCAGAGTCACCAGCCCCCGGACCGCGCCCCGGTAGCCGGCCATGGCCGCTTCCGCGCCGGCGAGCTGCCGCAGGATGCTGCGTGCGTGGTCGGCGAACACCGTGCCCGCGTCGGTGAGCGTCACGGGCCGGCGGTCGCGGTCGAAGAGCGGCACACCCGCATCCCGTTCCAGGGCGGCGACGTGCATGCTCACCCGCGGCTGGGAGCGGTGGACGACCTCGGCCGCGGCGCTGAAGCTTCCTGTGTCCACGACGCTGAGGAACGATACGAGCCATTCGAGGCGCAAATCGGTACGGAGCATGCCTATCGTCTACCGGCGGGCTCAGCGGCGGACAATCCCGGCTCACGTTTCGGAAGGGGGCCGATCCGCATTCCGAATAGCCGGCCGGCCGCGCGAGCCCGCGCCCGACGGCTGCGCCTCACCTCCGGGACACACCTCCCTCGGGCGTCTCGATGCTCTTGACCCAGTACCAGCGGGCCAGCGCGTCGACTCCCGCCGGCGCCACGCTGCGCAGCTGCACCACGTGCCCGTCGGTGCCCGCGATACGGCCGTGCTTCTGCAGTTGCAGGATGTGGTAGCGCTCCGGGGTGAAGCCGAGCTCGACGTCGACGGAGAACCGGCCGCGGGCGTCCCGTACTTCGCCGACACCGGCCCCTGCCTTCCCCTGGGCCTGCACGGACAGCCAGATCTGGTACGCGGCCACGAGCAGGATCACCACCGCGATCTTGCGGAGCGTCGGGCTCTTCGCGGCCCTACGCGGAAGCGACGACTGGACCGGCATCGTCCTCATCTCCCGCCAGGAACTCGTTGACCTTGTTCGCGGTACGGCGGAACTCCGGCAGCTCCGCGGTCTCCTGCCAGGTTCGCGGCCGGGGTATTCGCACGTCGACGATCTCCCGCACCCGGCTGGGCCGGCGCGACAGGACCACGATCCGGTCGGAGAGGAACACCGCCTCGTCCACGTCGTGGGTGACGAAGAAGACCGTCGGCCGCCGCTCCTGGAAGATCTCCGTCAGGTTCTCCTGCAGCTTGCGGCGGGTCTGCGCGTCGATGCTGGCGAACGGTTCGTCCATGAGCATGACAGCGGGCTCGTTGGCGAGTACCCGGGCCACGCCGAGGCGCTGCTGCATGCCGCCGGACAGCTCGTGCGGGTACCGGTGGCCGAAGCCGTCGAGCCCGACGAGCTTCAGGAACTCCTGCCCCCTGGCGTTGCGCTCGGCGCGCGGCACGCCGCGCATGCGCAGCCCGAAGACCACGTTGCCCAGCACCGTCTTCCACGGGAACAGCGCATGGCTCTGGAAGACGACGCCCCGGTCGGGGCCGGGCCCGTCGACCGGGCGGCCGTCGACGACGACCGTGCCGCCGGTCTTCCGTACGAACCCCGCCACGATGTTGAGGACGGTGGTCTTGCCGCAGCCGCTGGGCCCCAGAACGGAGACGAACTCCCCCTGCTCCACCTCGAAGGAGACATCGTCGATGGCTGTGACCTCCTCACCGCTGTAGGAGTCGGTATACGCCTTGTGCAGGCTGTCGATCCGAAGTGCGGTCATCCGTCGTCCTCCATCGTGCGTACCATCCCCCAGCGTTCGACGGTCGCCCGCTCGAACGGGGCCAGAATCAGGGCGTCCAGCGCGTACCAGAGCACGCCGAGCACCGCCATGCCCAGAAACACCTGACTGATGTCGCCCGTCCGGCGGGCGTCGAACATCATGAAGCCGACGCCACTGGTGCCGACGATGATCTCGGCGGCCACCAGGGCCCGCCAGCCGTAGCCGAGCCCGGTGCGGATGCCGCCGGCGACGGAGGGCAGCGCCCCGGGCACGATCACCTCCAGGAACACCCGCCATCGCCCGGCGCCCAGGCTGCGCGCCGCCCGGACGAGTTCGCGCGGCACCTGCTCGACACCGGCGACGATACTGAGCATCAGCGGGAAGACGATCGTGTAGGTGAGGACGAACGTCACCGAGGTCAGACCGAAGCCGAACCACACGATGACGATCGGCAGCCAAGCGATGTCCGCGATGGCCTGGAAGAACAGCAGAATGGGCCAGCAGAAGCGGCGCAGCCGGGTGAACATCGCCACGGCGAAGCCCAGCGGCAGCCCGATGAGCAGGCCGACGCCGACGCCGTACGACAGCCGCGTGAGCGAGTCGGAGAGATAGCCGGGCAGGATGCCCTTCTCCAGCATCTCGCCGAGCTTGTCGACCACGGCGGGCGGACCGACGAAGAAGGACTCCGGGAACACCTCCAGCGCGGCGAGCAGCCACCAGAGGGCGACCACCGGCACGAAGGGGCCGAGCGTGCGGAAGGTACCGCTGCGGGTGCACCTGAGCCACACTCGCCGCGCCAGTCCGGGACGGGGCCCCGGGCCGGCGCCTCCGCCCCCGTGGGAGCCGCGCTTCTCTTCCGTTCGGAAGACTGTCGATGTCATGAGTCCCGCGCTCCCGTCGTTCCCCAGCGCTCGACGGTGCGCCGCTCCAGCGGCGCCAGCAGGAGCCGGTCCATCAGCAGCCACAGCACGCCGATGATCACCATGGAAGCGATGATCACGTCCGTATGGAAGTACTTCTGCGCCTGGAACAGGGCGTATCCGAGGCCCGCGCTGCCCGCGATGATCTCGGCGGCCACCAGGCCGCGCCAGCCGTACCCCAGGCCGACCCGCAGGCCGGTCACGATGCTGGGCAGGGCACCCGGGAGCAGGATCTCCCAGAACATCCGCAGCCTGCCGGTGCCCATGCTGCGCGCGGCGCGGAGCAGTTGCGTGGGGATCTGCCGGACGCCGAGCATCGCGTTGTACGTCAGCGCGAAGAACATCGAGTTCCACACGATGAAGATCACGGCGCGGTCGCCGTACCCGAACCAGAGCGTGGCGATCGGTATCCACGCGATCCCGGCGAGCGACACCGAGAACCGCAGGAGCGGCGAGAAGAACGCGGACAGGGCGGAACTGGCGCCCAGCGCGATGCCGAACGGCAGCCCGGTCACCAGCGCCAGCGCCATCCCGATCCCCATACGCCGCAGGCTGGCGCCCAGATGACGGAGCAGGTCCCCGCTGGACCACATGTCGCCCAGCGCCCCGGCCACATCGGTGACCTGCGGGAAGGTCCGCATCGGCACGTCCGAGACCGCCACCACGACCGCCCACACCGCCACCATCGCCGCGAGCGGCCCGCAGAACCACAGGGCGGAGGACACCCGCCCGGCGGCGGTGTCGCGCGCGCCGCGCCGGGGCGGGCGCCGCGGGACCGCCTTCATGGGTGGCGCCGTCACGAGGGGCACGCCTTCGTGGCGCTCTTGCGGTCGAAGGTGTAGTCCTTGCCGATCAGGGCGGAGTCCGGCACCGCCGGCAGGTCCTTGAAGAGCTTCTTGTTCTTGCCCATCACCTCGAGCATGGCGCCGGGCTGGAAGTACTTGTTGACGTCGAAGCCGGACTTCGCGTTACCGTGCTCGGCCAGCAGCCGGGCGAGGGTGTCGAGCGCGAGGTAGTTGCAGGCGGAGAAGCGCGGGTCGAGTTGCTTGACGTTGTGCTTCATCGACTGCCGGGCGACGTCCATCTTCGTACCCGGCAGCCAGCGGGTCGCCGACTGGGCGGCCTTCTCCGGGTTCTCGCGCATCCACTGGTCCGTCGTCGCCCGCGCGGTGAGGAAGCGCTCGACGACGTCGGGGTGCTTCGCGGCGTACGCGCGGGTGGTCACGATGTAGCCCACGAACGGGATGTGGCCGCCGCCGCGCAGCACCTCCTTGGCACCGTCCACCTGCTGGGTGATCTGGATCGGGAACGGGTCCCAGACGATGGCGACGTCGATACCGCCGGACTTGAGCGCCACCGCCATGTCCGGCGGCCCCGTGTTCACGACCTTGACGTCGCCCGCCTTGAGACCGGCCTGCTCCAGCAGCCCGAGCAGGTACAGGTGGTTGATGGAGCCTTCGGAGACGCCGATGCGCTTGCCGCGCAGGGTCTTCAGGTCGTCGCCGTCCACTCCGGACTCGGGGGCCGCCACTACGGCCATGGTCTCGTCGATGCTCTGCTGGCTGGCGGAGCCCGTGTAGTTGCCCACCAGGACGAGGTCGATGCCCTCCTGGGCCGCGGCGATGGCGGGCGTGCCGACCTGTACGAAGTCGACCTCGCCGGCCTGCAGCGCGTTGAGCGCGTCCACGCCTGTCGGGAACGGGTCGCTGAGCTTCACGTTCAGGTTCTGCTCGTCGAAGTAGCCCGCCTCAAGCCCGGCCGGCAGGCTGATCTGGTCGATCGCGGACACGTATCCGGCCTTGACCTTGGTGGGGGCCGGGCCGTCGCCGCCGGATATTTCGTCGTCGACGGTGGACCCGCCGGAACACCCGGCGAGCAGTAGAATGCCCAAGCAAGCCGCCACCGCGATGTGACGTTTCGCGCGCAACATGACTCATCTCCCGATAGGTTCGGACTGCCTGACGGGCGGTTGCCCGCCGGCGAGCGCCGCTTCCACGACGTCGCGGTGGGGGATCGGGGTGACCGCGCCGTGTCCTGTCGTGGTGAGCGCCGCCGCGACCGCCGCATGGCGGGCGGCCTCCTGCGCGGACGCGCCGTCCAGCAGCCGGGCCGCGAACACGCCGTCGAAGGTGTCGCCGGCCCCGGTGGCGTCCACCGCGTCCACCGGGTGCGGCGCGATGTGCGTCACCGCGCCCTCGTGGGCCAGCAGGGCTCCCTCTGCGCCCATCTTCAGCACCACGATCGACGGGCCGCGGCGCACGAAGGCGTCGAGCACGGCCTCGGGGCTGTCGGCACCGGTGAGCAAGCGGCCCTCCTCAAGGTTGGGCAGCGCGATGTCGCACAACTCGACGCTGCGCATGACCACGGCGCGGGCGCGTTCGGCCGGCCAAAGGGCGGGCCGCAGGTTCGGGTCGTAGCTGATCAGCGTCCCGCTCTCACGGGCCAGCTCCATGGTGTGGAAGGTCGCGTCGCAGGCGGTGGTGCTGATCGCCTGGGTGATGCCGGTGAGGTGGACCAGACGGGCCCGTCGGACGGAGTCGGCCGGGATGTCCGCGGGAGTGAGGCGGCTGGCGGGTGAGTGGGCGCGGTAGTACGTGAACCTGCTCTCCGACTCCGAGCGGGAGATGAAGTAGATGCCGGTCCGCCCGCCGGCCTCCCGGACCACGTGATCCGTACCGACTCCCTCCCGCTCCCACAGTCGCAGGAACGCAGCGCCGAAGTCGTCGTCGCCGATCCTGGTGACGTACCCGGTGCGGGCGCCGGAACGTTGCGAGGCGATCGCGAAGTTGGAGGTGTCGCCGCCGTATCCGACGCCGAAGGCGTCCGCCTCCTGGATCCGTGGCGACGTGGCGGTTGTGGTGTGGAACTCAAGGAGCGGCTCGCCGACCGCGAGGATCTCCACGGCTAGATCCGGTTGTACTTTTCGAGGCCGGCCGCCAGCGACCCCGATTCGAGTATCAGCGCGGTCTGTTCCCGCTCCCGCTTCTCGATCTGCTGGGCGGCTTCGAGCACCGCGTCGATGAACTCAGCCGGTACGCACACCACTCCGTCGGTGTCGGCGACGATGAGGTCGCCGGGGCGGACGGGCACGCCGCCCAGTTCCACGGCCTCGTTGAGTGACACCGTGCGATAGCGGCCCACGGTGGTCGCGGGCACGCTCCCGCGGGCGTAGACCGGGAACTCCGGGTAGTCGCGGCGGATCTCCTCGACATCGCGCACGCATCCGTCCAGGACCGCGCCGGCGATCCCGTTGGCGACGGCACCGGCGGACATCAGGCCGCCCCAGAGCGCGACGTCGGCGCCTCCGGCGGTGATGCAGACGACGCTGCCGGGATCCGACTCGTCGATGGCCCGCAGCGCGTGGCCGGGCGGAACCGGGTCGGGGGAGGGCACCTCAAGCACCGTGACCGCGGGGCCGACGAGCTTGCCGGCGAGCATCTGCCGGATGCTGCCGGACAGGTAGCCGCGTCGTCCCATCTGCTCCACCGCGTCGGCCACCGAGGCGGTGGCGATGCTGTGGAATGCCTTCACGGTCTCGGCGGGAATCTTCGGGGTCATGTCGTATGGGCTCCGTTCTGCTGGCAGCACATTCCAGAACGCATTTCTGGAACTACTCGGCCGACCCTGTGACGTCGGACAGGATTACCGTAGGAGCGGAATGCCGGAGCGGTGAGGTATCGGGCTCGAATGCGGGTATTCGAGAAGCGGATGCGGGCAAGTGCCGGCTAACCGGCGGTCGGCAGCGGCTCCGCCGCGGCGCCGCTCGCCGCCGGCCACGGCCACTTTGGCGGGTCGAGCCGGCTCAGGCAGTCCCGTACCGCCTCCACGGCGGGTGAGGGGCCCTCGTTCAGCCGCCACCAGGCGGCGACGACGCGCTGGCAGCCCGCGTCGACGAGCGGGACGAGCGAGACGCCGTCGGTGTCCGCGGTGGTCATGGCCAGGGCGTTGGTGATGCCGATGCCGAGGCCGTGCCGGACCAGGCAGATCAAGGTCTGCGGCTGGTTGGTGCGTTCGGAGACGACCGGGTGCAGGTCCATGTTCGCGAACGCGAGGTTGGTCTCGTACTGACGGCTGTGGCCGTCGTCGCTCTCCCCGATGCTGATCACCGGCAGCCGGGCGGCCTGCGCCAGCGTCACCCCGTCCGCCGCGGCGAGCGGATGATCCGCGCGGAGCACGGCGACCAGCGGCTCACGCCACAGCACCTGGCTGGTCACCCGGTGGGAGTTGACCAGCGGGTGCAGCGGGCGCACGGCCATGTCGATGCCCCCGTCCGCGAGCTGCGCGCCCAACTCCAGGCTGGGGCCCTCGTGCAGCACCAGACGGATCTGCGGATGGGACGACCGCAGTGCCCGGACCACCCGCGGGTACAGATACGCCGCGACGCTCGGGTAGCAGCCGAGCCGTACCGTGCCGCACACCGTTCCCTCGGCGGTCCCGGCCAGCATGTCCAGGCGTCGGATGATCTCTTCGGCGTGAGGGAGGAGTCCGCGGCCCTCGGGAGTGAGGATCGAGGGCTGCACCGAGCGGTCCACGAGCCGTCGGCCCACCAGCCGCTCCAGAGCGGCCACATGGCTGCTGACCCGTGGCTGGGAGCGGTAGAGGGACTTGGCGGCGGCGGAGAAGCTGCCGTGGTGGGCCACCGCCACGAAGCTCGTGATCCAGTCGATGCGGTAGTGGTGCACGCTGTTGAGGTCCATGGGCGTCCTCCGATCATCGAGATCGTCCAGACGATACCCTCGGCCGACCGGGAGGTATAGCGGTATGCAAGCGCTTCCACTGGCCCCTGACGTGCGCTACCTGATGAACTGGTCGGCGTAGTCGGCGCCGAGCCCGTTCTTCTCGTAGTGGGCGCGGCACATCTCGATCTTCGTGAAAGTGTCTTCGTAGCCGATCTGCTCGCTGTTCGCGTCCACGTACGCCATGGCACCGGTGATGTTGAAGAATGTGATCATCTCGGGGCAGTCCTGCGGCACCTCAAGGGTGTGGATCTCCCCGGGCGGCTCGTACACGAAGTGCCCTGCCTCCGCGACCCAGTCGTGCTCGTGGTACTGCCATGTGCCCTTGAGTACATAGCCGAAGACGACGCCTGGATGCCGGTGCCGGGAGACGATGCCGGCGGCGGTCACCTTCAGCAGGTTGCACCACTGCCCGGTCACCGTGTTGAACATCAGCGGCCGGAACCACACGTTCGGCGCCTGCGGCACCCAGACCCGGTCGTCTTCGGGCAGTGCGGCTATGGCGATCTCCGGCGGCACGGCGGCGGAGGCCGGGATTATGGCCATGATCATCGGTCCTTTCCTGCAATTCGCGGTGGAGCTTGGAGCTGCCTATCTGTTCACGTGGCCAGATATCCGCCGTCGACTGCCAGCACGGCGCCGGTGATGAAAGCCGCGTCGGGGCCCGCCAGAAAGGAGACTGCCCCGGCGATATCCGCGGGCGTGCCCCATCGGGCCATCGGTGTGCGGTCGAGGATGCGCTTGCTGGATTCGGCACTCTCGTGCAGATCGCTGGTCAGTCCGGTGCGGATCCACCCGGGTGCGACGGCGTTCACCCGGATTCCCTGATCCGCCCAGGCGACCGCAAGCGACTTGGTGAGCTGCATGACGCCGCCCTTGCTGGCGCTGTACGCGGGCACCCGCCCGCCGCCGAAGAAGCTCAGCATGGACGCGATGTTGACGATGCAGCCGCCGGAACCGGCCAGCGCCTGCCGCGCGGCGACGCAGGAGCGCATGGTGCCGGTGAGGTTGACCCCGACGACGTCGGCGAAGACCTCGGGCTCGAACTCCCGCCCGCGGGCGATGACGCCGACGGCGTTGATCAGCACGTGCAACTCGTCGAACCCGGTGAGGAAGTCGTGGAGTTCACCGTCCCGCCGGACGTCGAGAGGCACGGCGCGCACCTGCTCCGGCAGGGTGCCCGCGGCGCGTTCTGCGTCGAGCCCCGCGACGACGACGTCGTCACCGTCGGCCGCGAACCGCCCCGCGATCGCGGCACCGATCCCGCTGGTCCCGCCGGTCACCACCACGGTTCGTCCGCTGGGTTCCGCCACGCGGTCATCGTGCACAGCCGTCTCCTCCGGTGTTCGACTCGGATGCGATGAACCTGATTGAACACAGGCACGGAGCGCACGTCAGCTCTCATACGAGAGGGGAATGAGACCCATTCGGATAGCCTCGTGACGTGGCGCTCATCCCGCGTCCGGCAGGCGTACGGACTGAGCGTGGCGGAAGACGTCGCCCGGGTCGTAGCGCCGCTTCACCTGCTGCGGCCGGGCGTAGCCCTGGCCCGCGTACGGCGAGTCGGGAGCGCTGTGCTCCTTGTGGAACGCGCCGTAGTTGCGCAGGAGCGCGCGGAAGCGGCCCTCCGTGACGTCGCTCGGCGCGGGCCGTGCCCTCTGGCTGCGCCGGCGACGCCCGGACGCCTGCCGGGCACTGGACGCCGATGCCGCCGAAGACCGTCCCGAGCCGGTGGTGCCGTGAACCGCCCGCCGAGTCCGTCCGCCCACGACCATCCGCGAGGTACCGCATGACCGGTACGCCACCCAACATCGTCCTGATCACCGCCGACAACCAGCCGGCCACCCTGCTCGGCTGCTACGGCAACAGCGATGTGGAGAGCCCACACCATCGACCGCCTGGTACCGATCCCCGTTGGCCGCGATCCCAGCCGCGGACGCGTACACGGCGTCCCGGCCGCCTGCCGCCGTCGCCTCCCGGTCCGGCACAGTGCGGCGCATCAGATGATCCGGCGGGAAGGGGAACGCTGCGACCGGCAGGTTGAGGTCGTCTGCGGTGTCGATCAGGTAGTTCCGCGCCTCGGGCAGCGGCTCCACGGCCGTGAACCGGGTGTAGGCGCCGTGATACCCGGAGGCTGCCCGCTCGGATCGCCCGGGTTCGCCAGCCACTCGGTCCAGGCCGTGCCGGTTGGGGTGCCGTCAATCGACGACGTCTACCGGGGAGCCCACCAGGCAGGCGGGGACGACCGCGATGCGGCCAGGATCACGGCGCTCCCGGCCGGGACTGCCGGACTCCGGCCCCGGCGCCACCCCGTAACCGCTCTGCGCCTCGGGTCGGGAAGCGGCCCCCACCGCTGCCCGGGCCATCGCCTCCGGTGAGGCCGGCATCATCGTGGCGGACGGCCGTCTCCGCCGCACGACGCACGCCGACGGCCCTGGCCACGACCGTGGTGACCAGGGCCCGCAGGGTCCTCCTGTGCGTAGGCTTTCCAGACAGCGCGGGGACAGACGGCACCGCGACCCGCCCGGGCCGCGAGAGGCCAGAGCCCGCACACCGCCATCACGCCACAACTCGTGCCACGGGTAAGCCGACTTCCGGCTCACCCGCAGACGCCGCGCCACTTCCGACGGCTTGATCCTCTGCTCGAACAACTCGGCCGCCCGCATCCGCACTGCCTCTCGGCGCCGGCGTCCCGCAGGGGTCGGCCCGCCCCCGTCCGCATACCTCATACATCACGGGATACAGACAACACCCCCGGCCCATCAGGGACGTCGAGAAAGATGAGGAGGGGGGCTGGCAGAGGCCGAGGCCCCGGCGATGAGGAACACCGGTGTCCACCGCGGCGAGTGGGGACGGCACGCGTGAACCCTCTGCCCCAGGCCCCACCCAAGAGTGAGGCCTGGGGCCGCATGTCAGAACAGGTCGTCGTTGGTGGCGCCCTCCTGACTGGCACCGGCGGCACCGTCACCGGGTTGGCGGCGTCGGCTGCGCATGACCATCCAGCCGCCGAACCCGAGCAGCAGGGCTGCGGCGAGTACGGTGGCCGTGATCTGGGCACCGGTGTTGGGCAGGAACCCACCCGGCCGCTCGGATTCCGGCGCAGCCGGCCGCTCGGGTTCCGGCGTAGCCGGCGGGTCGGTCGGGTTCTCGGTGCACAGGGGGTTGCCCGTGACGCACTCGGCGGGCGGTTTCTGACCGGTGAGGGTGAGGAAGTTCCGGAGTTTGTGGTCACCCTGGTTGCCATGGGCTTTGACCTTGACCTGGTAGGTCACGGTCGCGGTCTGGTCGGGTGCGACCGTGCCGGTGATGAGCAGGGTGCTTCCGGCTGGTCCGGTCACGGTGAGCCCGTCACTGGCGGTGACGCTTCCAACCCATGCGGCGTCGTCGAGCACACCGGCGAGGGGGTCGGTGTAGTCGACCGGGGCCGGTCCGCGTCCGGTGTTGGTGAACGACAGGGTGTAGGTGAGGACCTGCCCGTCGTCGACGGGCGTGCCCGACTTGGGGTCGACCGACTTGGCCGGGGCGATGTCTCCGACGGGGTTGGTGGTGCAGTCGGGCAGTTTCCCCTTGCCCGGCTCGCACACCGGCTCGGTGGGCGGCTTCTGTGAGGGGGCGAGCAGGTAGTTCGCGAGCACGTTGTCGCCGCGCTTGCCGGTCGGGTTGACCTTGACGGTGTAGGACACCGTGACGGTCTGCTTGGGCTTGAGCTCACCAGTGATGCGGATCCGGTTGCCGTCCCTGGACACCGTGAGGGCGTCGTCGGAGGCGACCGGTTCGCTGGTCACGGTGGCGTCGTCGAGTACGTGGGTGAGGTCGTCGGCCTTGTCCACGGCGCCGGTGGCTGCGCCGGTGTTGGTGAACGTCAGCGAGTAGGTCAGTTCCCGGCCGGGGACCACGGGGGTTCCGGAGGCGGGGTTGACCGACTTGGTGTCGACGATCTCCGGGATTGGGTGCTCGGTGCAGGAGACGCGCTCGTCCTCACAGTCGGGGTCGGTCGTGCCGGTGGGAGCGAGGACGTTGCCCAGGCGGTTGTCCCCTCGTTGCCCGTCCGGCAGCACCGTCACGGTGTAGGTGACCGTGCGTGTGGCGCCGGGGGCCAATTCGTCCACGTTCCAGGTGATCGTGTCATCCGACGCCCGGGCCGCCCGGCCGTCGTCGTCGGTGAAGGAGCCGAACGTGGCGTCGTCGAGGACGTCGCTCAGGTTGTCGGTCAACGCGATGTCGTGGACCGGGTACTCCGAGTCGTTGGCCACGGTCAGGGTGTAGGTGATCGTGTCCCCGGCGTTCACGGTGGTGCCGGATGCCGGGTCCGAGGTCTTCGACAGGGTCCACTTGCCCTGACGCGGGTCGTTCTCGATCTTCCCCAGGTCGAACAGGTAGGTGCCGCGGTCGACGTCAGCGGGATCGACGTTCACCTTGATCGGGTCCTTGAGGGGCAGATGTCCGGACGGTGTCCTGGTCTCGGTGAGCGTGTACTCGCCCCACGGGATACCGGCCAGGCGGAACTGTCCGGCCGCCGGGTCCTGATCGGCGCCCGAACACGGCGCGTCGGCGCAGTCTGTGATCGTCAGGGGCCATCCGCCGGGCATCTCCTCGCCTTCCTTGAGCACCGGGGTGAGGGTCCACTCGGAGCCCGCGAGCAGGTCCCCGGTGCGGCTGTCGGTCTTCTGCCAGGCGACGTCCGGCAGGAGCCGCAGCCCGACGGCGGATGCCTCGGTCGGCAGGACCGGCCTTCCCGACGATGCTTCGACACCGGCGATGGCGGTGTTGTTCCACGCGATGCCGTCGAGGTCGGCGCTTGCGGTCGTGTTCGGGCCTGCGGCCTTGACGGCGAGAACGGTGTTCTCGGCGTCTCCAGGGGCGAAGACGCGGGTCCCGAAGTCGATGCGCAGGGCGGTGACCGCTTCGTAGTCGCCGCCGGGCGGCGTGGCCGCCCAGTCGTTCTCGCAGCCGGCGGGTGCGCTGGCCACGGCGCCGCCGCCGGTGCCGGCGAGGTCGCCGCGGCACGGGTTGGCGCTGGTGGAGTACCGCAGGGTCGCGCCCGCGGGCGCAGTGACCGGTCCGGTCAGGTACACCGGGAACGCCGAGCCCCGGGTGCCTTGGGCGCCGGGGAGGATCAGGGAGTCACCGGTCCGGGGCAGCATGTCGTAGGCGACCACGTTGCGGATGTCCACCGATCCCGAGTTCGCGACACGGATGGTGTACTCGGCCTCGCCGGACAGGTCGGTGTTTCCGACACCGGGGGCGCCGATCGCCTTGGCGTCGTAGGTGCCCTGCACCGTCTTGCTCGTGTTCACGCCGGAAACGGGGAGGACGTTGAAGTTCGCGGAGGCCAGGCACCCGATGGCGGCCGCGCGGTCCGTGGTCGGCCGCAGGGCGGCGTCGACCATTGTCCCGAGCCCGCACTGCAGGTAGGTGTCGTGCACGCCCGGCCCGCCTTCGGCACCGGTGAGCAGGTAGTTGTTCGTGTAGGCGCCCGCGGGGACACCCTGCTTGACGCGAACCTGGAACCGCACATAGGCGGTCCGGCCCAGGGTCGCGTTCGAGGTGATCTCGGCGTCCGGGAACGTCACCGTGACCCGTTGCCGCTGCTCACCCAGGTAGTCGACCGTCTCGACGGCGACGTCCGGTTCGCCGAGCGCGGCCGCGAACGTCGAGTCTCCCGCGACCTGGAGCGAGTCATCGACCATGGTGAGCGCGGCCGGGAGGTACTCGGTCACGGTCGGGGTGAAGGTCGACGCGTCGAGAACTGCTTGCTCCGCGTTCCATTGTGACCGGGTCATCGCGAGATCGACGGTGAGACGGTCGCCGGTCTGCACCGCGGGGGTCGCGGGGCGGGAGCCCTCGGGGATCGCGGGATCGTACATCGACTTGACCGGTCGCAGCGTGAACGGGTTGGTCATGACCTGCCGGTAGCCGCAGATACCGGCGGCGCTGTCCGCCGTCTGCGGTTCGAACGGAAGGTACTGGCGTCCGCCTTCGAAGGTGATCACGTTCTCGACCGGGCAGTTCTCCACCGTGACATACCAAGGGTGGACGTCGGAGCGGTCCACGTCGAGGTCCGGGTTGGTGTACACCGTGTCGACGTTGCTGAACGGCACGTCCTCGGAGACACGGCCGTGGATGAAGAAGCTGCCGCCACCGAACGCGGGAATCGCGGTGTCCACCTCGATCTTCGTGATCCACTCACCCGCGGGCACCGGGGTGGGCGTGGAGCCGTTGGTGCCGTCGCAGTAGCGCTTGGCGGTGTCGCTCATCGACGTGCCCGCGGCGATCGCGCACGATCCGGTGCTGCCGGCGTTCGTCGTCCAGTTCACCTGAAACGCGGGAAGATACCTGTCCGCGGAGAACTGCAGATCCACGAACGCGGGGGTGGCGCAGTCGATGTCGTTCTCACCGGTCGGCGAGGTCAGCCCGCACGGCATCATGTCGGTGAACGTCCACCGGCCCGCGGTCGGCTCTGCCGAGGTCGCGCTCAGGGAGTAGATGCTGTTGTTCTGGGTGTGCACGGTGCGGTAGAGCGGATTTCCGATCGCCCAGTCGTAGCCGGGCCTCTTCTCGACGCTCGCACCGGCGGAACCCTCGCGGAGGGCGTGCGAGGCGGAGCCGTCCGAAGAGAGCGTTTCGGAGGACTGGCCCCAGGCGTTCGCGGTGGCCACGACCGAGTTCGTGACCGCGCTCGGGTCCGGGTCGGCGCTGAACTCTCCGTCGGGGTAGACGAGGGTCGCCTTCAGCGGCGCGCCCGTCCAGTTCGTGCTGACGGAGTACGGCTTGCAGGTGTAGGGCGGGGTGTCGTTGATCGAGGAGCCGAGGCTCCAGGTGATGGTGTTCGTCGCCGAGTCGTACACGCCGCCGTGCGTGGCGCTCACGAACTGCGCCCCGGCGGGAAGAGTGTCGACCACGGTGAGGTTCTCAAGCGCCTGGGTTCCGAGCCCGGCACAGACATTCGCCATCGTGCGGGCATACTGGTCAGGAGTGCCCGTGGGGAACTGGGAGTCGTAGCCCACCAGGATCGAGTAGGTCACCTGCTGATTCACGTACGGGACGCTGGTCGGATCGGACTTGACCTTGGTGACCTTCAGCGAGATATCTGAGGTCACGGTCGTGGTCGCCGAATCCGTGACCGACGCCGTGCCGGTGGCTGCGAAGGTCACCTCCGGGGTGATCGTCGCCCCGTCGGGCGTGACCGAGTTCGGCGGGGTGAGCGTGAAGGACACCGTGTCAGAGGTACCGGTCGCCACGGTCGCCGGGAACGTCCACACGAGCGTCTGGTCCGGGGCGGTGCCGGTGATCGTGGCCGCCCCGGGCACGACAGCCCCGTTGATCTGGAGCGAGCTCTGGCTCGTCACCGCCAGCGGAACTCCATCGGGGAACGCGTCCGACGACGCCTGCGCCGTCGGCACCGGAACCGAGATCGTCGCGTTGTCGCACGTACCGCTGCCGCTACACGTCCACTGCACCCGGAACGACGCGCCCTGACCGGACCGCACCGTCTCCGGGACCGCCTCCACCGAGACGTTCAGCGTGCCGCCGGCTGCCTGTGCCGGCGTGTGGACAAAGAGAACCGGCGCAGCGATCAGCAACGCGAGCACCGATCTCGACATCATGCGCAGACAATCTCGCCCTCTTCGGCGGGACATCGTCCAGAAGCGCCGCCCGGAGGCGCGCGTGGCCCTACGCATCGAGGCCCCTCTCCCCTTGTTCGCCCCTGCCCCTGGACCAGAGCACGACCACAGAACGTGCCCCTCTCCTCGAAGTGGGACCCTGACCTGAGTGATCTGGCGAGCACTCGGGGTCAAGTTATGGATCGATCCACCCCACTGGTCGCCAATCGCACAGCGGAGCGCAGAAATGTCACCCGTACGGCGGACATTCGGGGGATTGTCCAATCAACGACCCTGTCTCACATCCGGTGGTGACGGAAAGTCGTGACGGCGACGGACAGAACAGCGATCACATAGCCGCAGGTCTGCGCCCCGCAGCGGTCGCGCTCCGGGATCGACCGATCGGCTTGGTATGTGGTCGTGAGAGTTCGGCGCGAGGGGGCCAGTGGTCCCGAGGCACTTTCGCCCGCTCGGACATCAAGGTCAGAGCATCAGCCGCAGTCTCTGCGAGGAAACGGTGCCCGAAGCTCATGATTCGTCACCATCGGATGTGAGACGGGGCCGTTGAATTGACACACTCGGTGTCGGCTTGCCCGCAGTGCAATGCGGCCGGTGCTCATCCCGTCAGGACGGGGTTGCGTCGCGCAGGCCGCGGAAGAAGGCTCGGAGGTCGCCGATGAGCAGGTCGGGCTCTTCCATCGCGGCGAAGTGGCCTCCTCGGTCGAACTCCGTCCGGGGGCGAATTGAGGCCCCCACTTGCACCACGGTGTGAACTCCCGCCCGGGTGGTGTCGCTCCGTCCTTCGGACGCGCGAGCAGGACAGATCCTGGCTGGCCGGATTGGTTGGGTACGGCAGAACTTCTTGAGGCGGGAGCTACCGGCGCCCGGGAAATCCGGGCAGTTCAAGAGGTGTAGGGATCAGGGGGCGGCCTTCACCGGCAACGCCCTCCAGGTACACGCGGAAGCGCTCGCCGTCGACGGGGCGCAGGAGCACCTTTGCTCCTGCGCCCCGTCCGCTGTCCAGCGCTTGCAGTGCCTCGTCGCCGTTGCCGGCGACGACCTGCGGGGCCGGCCGTCCTCGGTCTTCCACTCAAGCCATCCGTTGCAGCTGCGACCCACAAGAATTTCTCCCGCGGCGGAGGCGAATTGCACTCGACGTCCACCACCACTTCGAGCCACCCGGGCCAGGTGGTGGTCTCGCGTATCGCCCCTTCCGCGAGCAGCTTCTCCCGCAGTCTGTGCGAGGACGGTGCCCTCAACGGAAAGGAGGGCACGACGTCCGACCTGCCCGGTCTCCCCTCTGCCTACAGCGAGGAGACCGGTTTCGAGGACCTGATGGCCATGGCCGCCCGCGAAGAGGAACGGGCACCGCGGCTGAGGGACGCCCATGCCGAGCGGCCCGGCCGGGCGGCAGACCACATGGTCCACGTGGTTCGGCAGGCGGCCGACGTCGGTTCGCGGGGGAGGCGTTCGCCGTCGAGTCGATCCGCGAGGCCCGCGGGGCGTACGAGATCCGGCTCCACTGCCTCGCCGAACGCAGGCGGGACCTCGGCTGAACCGGTCGCGGGTACCCGAGGGCTTCCCCGCCGGCAGGTACGCAACCGGGCTCCGGGTGGATACCGTGTGCGCTGTCGCCCAGACACAGAAGTCTGCCCCGATGACGCCCCGCCCGAGTGGAAAGGCAGCTCGTGCACATCGCACCACTCAGCCCACACGATCCCACCGAGCTGGGCGGCTACGAGCTGCTCGGTCGTATCGGGCACGGCGGCATGGGGCAGGTGTACCTGGGGGAGTCCCCTGGCGGTGAGCCCGCCGCGGTCAAAGTGATCAAGCCTTCCGTCGTCGATTCCGAGACACGGCAGCGCTTCGCCCAGGAAGTGGAGATCCTCAAGACGATCTGGGGTGCCCGGATCGCGGCACTCCTGGACGCCGACCCGGAAGCCGACCGGCCATGGCTGGCCACCGAGTACATCGAGGGACTCGACCTGAGCCGGCATGTGGCGAGCCACGGACCGCTTCCCTCCCTGCTCACGGCCTCGCTCGGAGCGACTCTTGCCGAGGCGCTCGCGACGGTCCACAAGCAGGGACTGCTGCACCGCGACCTCAAGCCCGCCAATGTGCTCCTCGGCCCCAACGGTCCGAAGATCATCGACTTCGGCCTCGCGGTCTTCGCCGAGTCGAGCGTGTCCCTCACCGCGCCCAACACCGTGGTCGGCACCCCGTCCTGCATGCCGCCGGAGCAGGCGGGCGGGGAGAAGCCGCTGACGCCGGCCGTCGACGTGTACGCGCTCGGCGCCGTGCTGCTGTTCGCCGCCTCCGGCCACCTTCCCTACCAGGCGACCAACATCCATGTCCTGTTCCACCAGGTCATCGACCCGGCGACGGCTCCGGACCTGTCGGGGGCACCGGACGAGCTGGTGCCCCTGCTGACGGCGATGCTGGCGCACCGGGCCCAGGACCGGCCCGCCCTCGACGACGTCGTGCGGCAGTGCCGCGCGCTGATCGAGGCGCAGGGCTTCAAGGTCGCCCAGGCGCGGCGCCGTCTCACGAGTCACACGGCCGCGCCCGCGCGGATACCGGACAGTCTGCTGTCCGCGGCCGAGGCGCCGACCGCGCCTCTCCCTCCCACCGGTGTGCCGGCGGGGACGGCAACGGCACCGCCCACGACTGCCGAACCCGAACCCGGGACAACACGCAGGCTGCCTCCCACGGCGACCGACCCCGCCCCCGACCTCACCCCCGGACCTGGCGCAACCCGCGGCGTGCCTCCCACCGGCCCCGACCGGGTCCCCACGCTCGCCGACGGCCCCCTGCCGGAGTCCGGGACCCGCGGTACGGACGTCCTCCCGGAGCCGGCCCCCGGCACCGGCCGGGACCCGGCCGTCCCCCCGGCGCCCGTTCCCCCGGCCAAGGCCCGCACCCGGCGCCCCCGCCACTCCGCGCAGGCCCGGATCACCGCCCAGCGGCTGCGTGAGACGTACGCGGCCTCCGCGCCGTTCTGAAGGAGCGGACCCGTGATAATCGAGGACGTGCACCATCCGCCACGAAACGCCCCAGGAGGCCACGGGTGACCGTCGTCCAGACCAGTTCCGAGCAGAACGGCGACGTGTCGGACGAGCCGCGGCAGGGGCAGTTCCCGGCGGGCGCCCAGGTCCTGGTCCGCGACGAGGTGTGGCTGGTCAGGAGTTCGGTGCTGACCACGGACGACGGCGCCCGGGTGGAAGTGGTCGGAGTCTCCGACTTCGTCCGCGACCAGGAGGCCGTGTTCTTCACGGAGCTGGACACGATCGAACTGATCGACCCCCGCGACACCCGGCTGATCGCGGACGACTCCCCGAACCACCGCCGCTCGCGTCTGTTCCTGGAAGCCGTCCTGCGCCGTACCGCGCTGCCCCAGTCGGAGCGCCGCCTGGCCCTCGCGGACTCGTTCCTGCTGGATCCGCTGCCGTATCAGCGTCGGCCCGCCGAGCTGGCCCTCTCGGGCGCCAATCTGCGCCCCCGGCTCCTGATCGCGGATGTGGTGGGCCTGGGCAAGACCCTGGAGATCGGCCTCACCCTCGCCGAGCTGATCCGCCGTGGCCGGGGGGAGCGGATCCTCGTCGTCACGCCTCAGCACGTACTGGAGCAGTTCCAGCACGAGTTGTGGACGAGGTTCTCGATTCCGCTGGTACGGCTGGACTCGGTCGGCATCGAACGGATCCAGCGGGAGATCCCCGCGGGACGGAATCCGTTCACCTTCTTCAGACGCGTGATCGTCTCCATCGACACCCTCAAGAACACCGACCAGTACAAGCATCATCTGGAGCAGATCCGCTGGGACGCGGTCGTCATCGACGAGTCGCACAACCTGATCAACCGCGGCTCGCTCCGCAATCAGCTCGCCCGGACCCTCGCCCCCCGCACCGACGCCCTGATCCTCGCCTCCGCGACCCCGCACAACGGCGACGCGAAGTCGTTCGCCGAGCTGATCGATCTGCTGGACCCGGCCGCGATCCGCGACCCGGAGAACTACCGGGCCGAGGACATCGAACACCTCTTCATCCGGCGTACGAAGATCAGCACCGAGGTCCGCGAGCAGATGAAGGGGCAGTGGGCGGACCGGGGCCCGTCCCAGGCGGTGCACTGCCCGGCCACCCCCACCGAGGAGAAGATCTTCGAGGAACTCGCCGCGGTCTGGCTGCCGCACGACGGCGGCGCCTCCGTCAGCTCGGTCCCCCTCTTCCCGTACACGCTCCTGAAGTCGTTCCTCTCCTCCCACGCGGCCTTCAAGGCCACCGTCGCCGCTCGCACCAAGACCCTGGAGAGGAAGGACGACCCCCGGGGCACGGCGGCGGAACTCTCCGCCCTGGCCCGTCTGACGGAGCTGGCCGCGGACATGACCGAGGCGGATTCGGCGAAGTTCGGCGCACTCGTGGAGCAGCTGAAGGGCATCGGCGTCGGCCCCTCCTCGGACACCCGGGTCGTCGTCTTCTCCGAGCGCGTCCAGACCCTGGAATGGCTCGCCGGTGTCCTGCCCACCGCCCTCGGTTTCCGGGGCCGTACCGCACGGGACTGCGTCCGCGTCATGCACGGCGGACTCTCCGACGAACAGCAGATGGCCGTCGTGGAGGAGTTCGGGCTCGCCGGCACCCCGGTACGGGTCCTGCTGACCGGCGATGTGGCCTCCGAAGGCGTCAACCTGCACCGCCAGTGCCACCAGCTCGTCCACTACGACGTTCCCTGGTCGCTGATCCGCATCGAGCAGCGCAACGGCCGTATCGACCGCTACGGGCAGGCCCATCAGCCGCAGTTCCGCGCGTTGATCCTGACCAGCTCGGCCGAGGGCGCCAAGGACGACACCCTGGTCGCCGAACGCCTCCTGGACCGCGAGGACCAGGCACACCGCTCGCTCGGCACCGCCGAGGCCGTCACCGGTCTCTACCGCGCGGAGGCCGAGGAGAAGTCCCTCGTCCAGGACCTGTTGCGCGGCGCGACCGTGGACGAGTCCCTGGACGCCCGCCGGTCGGAAGCGGACGCGGGCGCGATGGACGACTTCCTCGCGGACTTCTTCGGCTCGGTCGGCGAACAGCCGGCCGCGGACGCGGAAACCTCGGATGGTGCCCCGGAGGCGAGCCCGTCGGACGCGTCCGCGGCTCAGGCGCCCGCGAGCGGTACGAGCCGGGGGAGCGGCACGGGCCCGGACGGCGCCGTACTGCCCCGCCTCTTCGACTCGACCGCCCACTTCCTGGACGAGGCCCTGCGCGAGGTGTTCCCGGACGCCGGCGACCGGCTGGACCTGGACCGCGACGACCAGTCGGGTCTGTTGTCGTTCCGTCCCCCCGCCGACCTGCTCCACCGGCTCAAGGCACTTCCCGTGGACTACCTGCGGGAACAGGGCTTGCGTGAACGCCTGCTCGTCACCTTCAACCGGCGGCTCGCCCAGCATTCGCTCCAGCGCGCCCGCGAGGCGGACTCCACATCGAGCTGGCCGGAGATCTCGCTCCTGACCGACCTGCACCCGGTCGTCGAATGGCTGACGGACAAGGTGCTGGTCCGCCTCGGCCGCCAGGAAGCCCCGATGATCACCGCGAATGTCGCGGAGCCCACGTTCCTCGTCCAGGGCGTGTACTCGAACAGCCTTGGCAGGCCCACCGTCGTGAAGTGGATGGGGGTGACCCGGAGCGGGGCCGTGGACGCGGACATGGTCACCCTGCTGCGCCGCTCAGGGGTCGGCCCCTCCATGGCGAACAAGCTCCGCTACCGCGACCCAGCCCCGCTGAGGGCAGCCGTTCCCGAAGTGCTGACCGCCGCCGAGTCCTTCATGGAGAAGCACCGCGACGCCTGGGACCTGCCGCTGCGCGAGTCGATCGCCCGGTACAAGCTGCGGCTCGGCGAGTGGGAGCAGCCCACCCTCTCCGGCGAGCACACCAAGAAGCGGCTGGCCGACCTCGCCGACGACCTGCTGACCACCGGGCAGCGCCCGATGCTGCGGGTCCTCGCGGTCCTGCTCCCCGACCCCGACGCCCCACCCGCCGCGCCCGCGCCCCTGCCCGCCGCGCCCGCCGCCCTGTGAGAAGAGCCCTGTCATGACGTACGACTCCCTGGTCAACCGCGGCGACTACTTCTCCGCCCACTACCTCGCCGAGGTACTGCCCAAGGACCTCAAGTCGGGCCTGCTCCAGACGTGGAAGGAGCGGGAGGAGGCCGCCAGGCCCCCGGCGGGAGCGGGCGAGGGCACGGATGCGGCCGCGGGTGAACCGGACACGACGCGGCAGGACGTACGGGAGCCGACGGGCATGGCGCTCCCCGTCACCCCGCGTGCCGGACTGCGGGCGCTGCGCCGCGACTACTTCCGGGCCCGCTCCTCCTTCGCCCTCCCGGAGGACGCCGACGGCATCGCATCCCGCCGCGACACCGAGGACGACTCGGTGACCTACGGCGACCCGGATTGGCGGGAGCGGGCGCGGCGCCTCAACGCCGATGTGCTCCGCGCCCTCGGCTACGACGCCAAGCCCGGCACGCTCACCGTGGAACGGGCCGGCCGGACCTACGAGATTCCGGTCGCGCACGCGGAGAAGGGCCTGGTGGCGGTCGACTGCGGCTGGGCCGCCGATCCCGATGAGGCCCTGGACCCCGACGGGCCGGGCCGGCTTCTGGAACCGGTACCCCTGGACGGTTCCCAGCCCCTGGCCACCGGTTCCAAGCTGGCCTCGTTCCTGTTCGCCTGCGAGGACGCGCCGCGCTACGTCCTGCTGCTCGTCGGCGGCGTCGTCGTCCTCGCCGACCGCGTCGTCTGGGGCGAGGCCCGCTACCTGGCCGTGTCCCTCGACATGGCGCTGCAACGCAACGACACCCGCGCGGGCGGCGAACTCGACACGATCGCCGCCCTGTTCGGCGCGGACTCGCTGCGCACCCCGGAGGAGGGTGGCGAGAACCCCCTCGCCGAACTCGTCGGCAAATCCACCAAGCACGCGGTCGGCGTCTCCGGCGAGCTCCGCGACGGCCTGCGCACCAGCGTCGAGCTGATCGCCAACGAGGTGCTGGAACGCCTGCGCGAGCAGGGCGTACGCCCCGAGGACATCGGCGAACTACCGGAACTCGGAAAGCAGTTGACGCGCGAGTCGCTGCGCTACCTGTACCGCGTCCTGTTCCTGCTGTACGCGGAGGCCCGCCCCGAGCTGGGCATCCTGCCGTCCGACTACCCCGAGTACCAGATGGGGTACGGCCTCGGCCGCCTCGGCGAACTCGTGGCCGAGCGGGATCTCGTCGACGAGAAGTCACGCAACGGCTTCTACCTGTACGAGTCCCTGGACCTGCTGTTCCGCAAGGTCCAGGACGGCTACAGGTCGCGCCGCACACACGGAGCGGCGGCCGAGGCCGTCGACGCGCGGACCAGCGAGGACCTCGGTCTGCGCTTCGAACCCCTGCACTCCACGCTCTTCGAACGCGGGTCGATCGAGCTGATCGGCGCCGACACCATCGCCGACCCGCGCCACGACTCCGACGAAGCCCTCGCCCGGGGCGAGTCCGTCCGCCATCTCGACACCCGGCTGCGCAACGCCACCCTGTACGAGGTTCTGCGCAAGCTGATGCTCACCAAGGGCAGGAAGGGCGAACGCGGCGGCTTCATCTCCTACGCCCAGCTCGGCATCAACCAGCTCGGCGCGGTGTACGAGGGCCTGATGTCGTACAGCGGCTTCATCGCGGGGGAGGAGCTGTACGAGGTCGCCAAGGGCGGCGATCCGAAGGACGGCTCCTGGCTGGTCCCGAAGACGAGGGCGGACGAGTACCCGGACGCGGTCTTCGTCAAGCGCCCGGACCCGGAAACCGGCGAGGAACTGCGGGCGCGGTACGTCCCGGGTTCGTTCGTGTACCGGCTTTCGGGCCGTGACCGGCAGACCTCCGCGTCGTACTACACCCCCGAATCACTGACGAAGGTTACCGTCCAACTGGCCCTTCAGCACCGGCTCGACCAGGACGGCACGGTCACCGAGGCGCGGGAGCTGCTGGACTGGAAGATCTGCGAGCCGGCGCTCGGCTCCGGCGCGTTCCTCAACGAGGCGATCAACCAGGTCGCGGCCGAGTACCTGCGCCGACGGCAGCAGGAACTCGGCCGGGCCATCGACACCGAGCAGTACGCGGTCGAGCTCCAGAAGACCAAGGCGTACGTCGCCCTGCACAACTCGTACGGCGTCGACCTCAACGAGACGGCCGTCGAGCTGGCCGAGGTCTCGCTCTGGCTCAACACCATGCACCCGGGCATGGAAGCGCCCTGGTTCGGCCTCCACCTGCGTCGCGGCAATTCGCTCATCGGCGGCCGGCGCGAGGTGTACGCGGCGGACCGCCTGAAGAAGGGCGGCTGGCTGGGTACGACGCCGGAGCGCTTCCCGCTGGCGGACGCCTTGTCGGGCACCCCCCTGCCCGAGGACGCCGTCCACCACTTCCTGCTTCCGGCGAAGGAGTGGGGCGCGGTCGCGGCGGAGAAGGAGGCGAAGGCGCTCGCCCCGGAGCAGGCGAAGGCCCTGGGCGCGTGGCGCCGGGCGATCACCCGATCCCCGAACGCCAAGCAGACGGCCAAGCTCCAGGGCCTGGCCAGGCGGGCCGAGTACCTCTGGGACCTGGTGGCTCAACGGCTGGAGATCTCCGAGCGGGAGATCTCACGGCGCATCGACGTGTGGGGCGCGGGGGAGGGGTGGCTGCGCTCCCCGAAGGAAGCGGTGCGGAGAGAGAAGGTGCTGGCGGACCTGCTGGCGGTGGACACCCCGTACTGGCGGCTGAAGACGGTCATGGACGCGTGGTGCGCGCTCTGGTTCTGGCCGGTTCAGGAGGTGGGGCTGCTGGACGGGTCTAACGGGCAGTACGCGCGGGCGGCGGAACTGGCGGACGGGCCGGTTGAGTTCGAGGCGGCGGTGACGGAAGGCGGCGAGGCGGCCTCCGCGCACACGTCCGTCCCCGAGCCGGACGGCGATGTCCTCCTGGCGTGGGAGGCGGACGCCCTGCCCGGTTTTACCTCGGATCCCAAGCAACTCACGCTCACCCGTGACTCGCTGGCCCGCCGCAGCACAGGTCGCCGTACGGAGCAGGTCAAGGGGGAGCGCCGCAAGGTCATCGCGCTGGCGGACCTGGACGACTGGCTGGAGTTCGCGGAGGCGCTGCTCGGCAAGTCCGACGTGCCCGAGGAATCGCTGGTGGCGTCCTTCGACGCGCTGGACGCGCTGGAACGGTATGAGGACGAGCTGCCCGAGTGGATGGGCATGGACCGCTTCCAGGGGTTGGAGGGGCGGTTCCCCTGGGCGGCGGTGGCGGGGGATGTGGCGAAACGGCAGGGCTTCTTCCACTGGGAGCTGGAGTATGCGCAGGTGTTCGGGGGGCGGGGTGGGTTTGACTTGCAGGTGGGGAATCCGCCTTGGGTGAGGCCGCGGTGGCAGGAGGATCTGGTTCTGGCGGAGCTGGAGCCGTGGTTTGTGTTGGAGGAACGACCTGGCGCGGCGGAGTGGCGTGTGCGCAGGGCGGAGGTGCTGACGGCCGCAGACGACAACAAGGCATATTTCCTGAACGAGTTGACCACACACGAAGGATCCGTCGCTATACTGGGCAGTCCTTGCGTGTATCCGCTGCTTGTAGGAACCCAAGGTGACCTCTACCGCGCTTTCATGGCGCAGGTGTGGCGGCATATGACGCCTTGTGGCAGTGCAGGTCTCATCCACCCGGACACTCACTTCGGTGGAGCTCGCGAAGGTGCACTCCGGGCAGCCTCGTACCGTCATCTCCGGGTGCACGGTCATTTCGTCAACTCGGCCAACTGGGCATTTGAGGATCTGGGACGTACTCAAGAATTTGGGACGCATATCTACGGATCTTCACGCGATCCCGATTTCTTGCACGCCAGCGAACTGCGCGCCGCCGAGGTGCTGCCTGCATCGCTGGTCCACAACGGGCATGGGGAGCCGCCTGGCATCAGGTACGGCGATACTTGGGACGTGCGGCCGCACCTTGAACGCGTGGTGCACGTCGACACCGTGCTGCTGACCGGCTGGCAGACGCTGACGGGATCGACAGGCCCCGTCGCTGAGGCCCCATTGCTCTACCCTCTCCTGCGTGGGGAGCAGGCGGCTATCGAAGCGCTCGCTGCCTACACCAGCATCCTTGCCGACTACCAACCGATGATCACCAGGGGATACGATGAGGCCGGTGCGAAGAAGGACGGCCTGATCCGTTGGGGAAATCAGGCTGTTCACGAGCAGGGGGATGTCATCCTGCAAGGGCCGCATATTTCGGTGGCTCACCCATTTTCGAAAGAGCCAAGAACCCCCTGTAGAAATCATAGGGACTGGGAGCCGCTCGCGCCTACAGAAATGCCGCAGGCGTATGTGCCAGTGACCAACTATGTTAGAGCGACCGATAGGGCGACCTACCTCAATGCCCAGAACTCGTGGCATGGAGAACCGTCCACTTCGTACTTCCGGTTGGCGTGGCGAGCGATGATTCCTTTCAACACCTATCGCAGTTTGTTGGCTGCTCTCTTCCCGCCTGGCCCTGCCCACGTTCACACCGTGCATTCCATGGCTCTGAAGAACAATGGCTTGACTGCTCTCAATGCAGGCTTCTGGGCCGCGCTGCCTCTCGACTACCTGTTGCGCATCACAAGCCGTTCTCACCTCCAGGTCACCGAGGCCAACCAGATGCCTGCTGCCGACCCCAAGCACCCCCTCGCCCCCGCCCTACTCCTTCGCACCCTCCGGTTGAACAGCCTCACCTCCCATTACGCCCCGCTCTGGGCCGAGCTGTTTGATCTCCGCTGGTCAGGATACGAGGGCTGGGCCAATCCTGATTGGCCTCTTCTGAATCCGCTTGCCGCGAATTTGAAGCCGACTTGGGATTACACCACTCCGCTCCGCACCGAACACGAGCGCCGGGCCGCGCTGGTCGAGCTCGACGCTCTCGTCTCCGTCTGGCTCGGAATTACTGCGGATCAACTCACCGCGATTTTCAAGTCCCGTTACCCACAGCTATACGACTACGAGTCGGCGACCTACTTTGACGCCAACGGTCGCAAGATCGCAGCCGACTTCAACACGTACGGCCACGGCCAGACCAAGCAGGACTACCTCGACCTGCTTGCCCACTTGGAGGACCCCGCCTCCACTCCGCCCCCCGCTGGCTACACCGCCCCCTTCTACAAAGCCGACCGGGAGGCCGAGATGCGGGCCGCGCATGCGCACTTCCAGGCGCGGCTGGACAAGGAGATTGCTCTTGGCCGGTGGACTCCCCATGTTCGCGAGAACGCGGATGTGTGAGCCAACACCGGGCCGAGTGCGACCGTAGGACTCGAAATGGAGCTGCCTCCGACACGATGGATGCGTCGGAGGCAGACCTTGTTGTCCTGGAGCGATCTTACTGGCGTGTGAGGCTGATGAATGAGGTCCAGGCGACAGGGCTGACGGTTAGGCCCCGGCGGGTCGTGTCCTTGGAGTCACGCACGTAGATGGCGTGGGGGCATGTGGCCACCTCAAGGCACTCGCCGCCAGCCCCAGTGCTGTGGCTCGACTTGTGCCACGCCATGGCGACCTCGACGCATTCGCCGCCGGCCCCGCTGCTGTAGCTGCTTGTAAACCAGCGGAGCCCACAGTCAATTTGATCAAGGTTTGCGAAGGTCATGTCTCTCCCAGCAGCTTCTCTACGAAGGCAAGCGATTCGCGCGGATTGAGCCCCTGAGCCCTGAGAATGCCATACTGCTCTTCAAACTCCCGGACAGAGCCCCGCTCCGTGTGCAGGCGGCTGTCCTTGTGCGCCTCCACGTAGGCGATCCTGCGCCCTTCCTTCGTCTCGATCAAGGTGAACGGACCGCCCAACGCCGCGTGCTCCTCGCGGTCCGTCGGCATCACCTGCAACTCAACGTTGCGCATCTGCCCCACCAGCATGATCTGCTCAAGCTGGCCACGTGTGACCGTCGTCCCCCCGAGCGGCCGTCGCAATGTCGCCTCTTCGATCACGAAGCTGACCGTGGGCATCGGCATGCGCGAGAGCATGCTTTGACGCGCAAGGCGAGCCAGCACACGCTGGGTCAGTGTCTCCTCATCCAGCAACGGCCTCCACATTCCGAACACCGCCCGCGCGTACTCCTCCGTCTGCAACAGCCCTGGCACCGCCTGGTTTGCGTACACATGCAGCTCGACCGCCTCCGCCTCCAACCTCGCCGCATCCCGGAAGAACGACGGATACTGCGCCCGCGCGACCTCCTCCTTCATCTCCTTCAGGACGCCACCCGCGTCCAGCAGATCGTCGGCCTGGTCGATGAAGCGCGGCGGCGGAACGCGGCGGCCCTGTTCGTACGCGGCGATCGTGGAGACCGAGTACCCCAGCCGCGTGCCGAACTCGGGGCGTTCCAGCCCGGCCCGTAAACGGAAGCGCTTGAGCTGGCGGCCGAAGACGCGCAGCATCCCCGATCCCGGCCCCTGTCCCGGCTCCGCGTCCGGCCCCGAATCGGGCTCGGGCTCCGGCCGCTCGTCGGCCGTTCGCATCGGTTCGTTCATGCCCGGCATCACCTCCACCGGCCAACGCCGTTCCGCGTCCGCCGTCACGCTCCGCTCCGCCTACACGCGCCGACCGATCGCCTACCGTCACCCGCCGTAAGCGCGTCGACTCTTTCAACGGTACGGGTGGGGCGGAAGCGTTCGCCCCATGAACAGCGAAACTCCCCCCGCACCAGTGGTTCTTGAGTTCTCGATGTGCTTCACCTCCTCGCCCCGTGGGGCCCGCCTCGCCCGTCGGCTCGTCTCCCACCGGCTCGACACCTGGGGCCACCCCTACACATCCCCCGCCAACGAGACCCTGACGCTGATCGCCGCCGAGCTGACCGCCAACGCCGTACGACACGGACATGTCCCCGGCCGGGACTTCCACCTCCGCCTGACGCAGTTGGACGACACGCTGCGTGTCGAGGTCACCGACAGCCGCACCGAGCGCGTGCCACTGCTCTCCGACCAGGAGCCGCCCGGTGACGCCGAGTCGGGGCACGGTCTCCTCATCGTGGCCCGGCTGGCGAGCCGCTGGGCGAGCTCACCGTGCGTCGGCCGTCCCGGGAAGACCGTATGGGCGGAACTGTCCGTCTCACGCCTCTGACTACCAGGGCCCGTCGTCGCGCGGGCCCCGATCGCAGGACTCCCCGTCCGACGCCGAAAGGCCGGGCCGGTGCCCCTGACGAGTCGAGTGCCGGCACGGTGGATCCCCACCGGGGGGCGGAGCGGGAACAGCGGTTCGCCCGGCTCGCCCTGCTCGTCCGGGCGGTGGCGGAAGGGGCGGGGACCGTACGGGTCAGGCCCGCAGACTCCGGGCGACGTAGGTCATGTGCTGGATGTTGCCGACGCGGAGCCAGACCGCGGCGTTGCCGGTGCCGGTCACGCCGTGGCCGTGTGCGCAGTCCCGCAGCCAGCTCTCGCCCGCACCGGCCGCCGCGCCCCGGAAGTCCGGCAGTTCGAGAAGCTGCCGGGCCGTCGCCCGGTTGACGGCCGCCCGGTCCTCGCCTCGTGCCAGCACTTTACCGAGGACGAACGACTCGGCGGTGGTGTAGCGGAGCACACCCCAGGCCGGACCGCCCCGGCCGGACGACGGCTCGCGGCCGATGGCCCGGGCGGGCTGGATGCCGTAGTCGCCGTAGCCGAGCCAGGGGACGTAGCCGCGGGTACTGGCGGTCAGCACGCGCCAGGCGTGCCAGTCCGTGCGGGGTTCGGAGCGAAGCCCCTGCTCCAGCATCACGGCGGTCACCGCGGGGAATCCGCCGCTCAGGACCGCCGCGCTCCGCCACGGCGCCAGGGGCATCAGGGAGTCGAGCGCGCGCAGCGCCTCTTTTCCCCCATCAGGCCGGTCGCCCAGGACCTCACCCAGGTCCAGCAGGAGGTCCGCCTCGTCGGCCGCGTCCAAGCGGGCGACGAGTTCCCGGACGGTATGGGTGGTGGCGCCGTCCCACTCTCCCGGGACGGCCACCCGGATCCCGATCCCGATCCCCTTGCGGCGCGCCAGCTCCAGCGCCGCGGCCTGCCCCGCCTCGGGGCGGTCGGGGCCGGTGACCGGGCGGAGCAGGGTCGACCGGCCGAGTTCGGACAGCGCCGAGGCGAGGAGACGCAGTTGGGGCTCATCGCCGAAGGGCGTGTCGATCCAGCCCGGGTGGTGGCGGTGGACCCTGCTCACGGCACGGACGTCACCGCGCGTCCGCGCGGCGAGCTGCTCCGGGTCGGTGCCATGACGCGGTGGCAGGTTCCAGAGCGGCACGACCGCGCGCTGTACGGCCGGATTCAGCTGCCGGTACGCGCTGACGGCGTGCGGCCTCGCCGGCAGGACGGGAACGTACAGCGGTCCGGACATGGCGGCTCCCCTTCGGCTCTGCCCGTGCCCTTCTTCCCTCTCTCCAAGGGTCCGCCGCCTCGGCATTTCACGGAATGACGCCTTTTCGGCCCTGGTGGCTGGAATGCTCAAGAGTCTGGTAGTGCTGTGACCAGGGGGGTACTGTTCGTTGCGCCCGGCCGCCGAACCTTTCGCGTCACGCGCACGCATGGCAGCGCGTCTGCCGTGGCTGACTCCTGTCGATCCGGCCGAGCCGCGCCCGGCTGCTCCCTGACTGGGCACGAGGCTTGAACCACCGGACACTTGGACTGACCGTGCGGAACCTCCGTACCCTGACCGACGCCCCCGCCATCATGGAGGCCGCAGTCCAGGGCGGCCACGTATCCTCCCGGCCCGACGGCCGGAACCGCTCCTCCATGGACTTCGCCGAGGAGATGGCCACCTGGCACCGGGCAGCACCCACCCGTCGGCTCCACGGGTGACAGCGCCCGCTATACGGTGACACCGACCACCGGGGCATCGGCAAGACAAAGGGGACCGTCGTGAAGCCCACCATGGCCGCCGCCCAGCTGCGCGGCAGTCTGACGCAGTACCTCACGACGACGTACGCCCTCGCCGACGAGGACACCCGGCGGGCGCTGGAACGCTTCCTCGACCATCCCGAGACGGGGATCTTCCGAGGCCCGTACCTGCGGATCAGAACCCCCTTCCACAACGCCGACGACGGCTGGCAGCGGGAGTTGGAGTGGACGGCCGGATTCCCCGGCTTCACCCCCTGGCGGCACCAGGCCAAGGCATGGGAACGGCTGTCCACCCTGCGCGGTCCGGCCCAGCCGACGCTGGTGACCACCGGGACCGGCTCCGGCAAGACCGAGTCGTTCCTCGTCCCCGTACTCGACCACTGCCGCCGCCGACGGGCCCAGGGCCACCGCGGCGTCAAGGCGGTCCTGCTCTACCCGATGAACGCGCTCGCCACCGACCAGGCCGGGCGGATCGGCGACTTCCTGAGCAGGCCGGAGCTGGCACAGGTCACCGCCGGCCTCTACATCGGCGACCGGCCGGACACCGACTTCCGCCGGGTCATGACGCGGCGCGAGGAGATGCGCCTCACACCGCCCGACGTACTGATCACGAACTACAAGATGCTCGACCTGCTCCTCCAGCGCGGCGAGGACCGTTCGCTGTGGGACGGCGCCGAACTCGCCCATGTCGTACTCGACGAATTCCACACCTACGACGGGGCCCAGGGCACCGACGTCGCGATGCTGCTGCGCCGCCTCGCCGCCGCGACCGGCGCGTCACGCCCCGGCAGACCACTCGGGTCGATCTGCCCGGTCGCGACCTCCGCCACCCTCGGTGAAGGAGCCGCCGGCAAGGAAACCGGCGGCATCCTCGACGTCGCCGCGCGCGTGTTCGGCATGCCCTTCCCCGCCGACGCTGTCGTCGGGGAGGAGCGGATGTCGGCCGAGGAGTTCACCGGCGCCGTCGACTACGAGCTGCCGGAACCGCCGACACCCCAGGAGGTCATCACCGTCTCGGGCGGTCCCGGCGTTGAGGCGCAGCCCGAGCTGCTGGACCTCGACGGCCTGGCCGCCAGAATGCTGGGCCGCCCCGGCCTCGACGCCTTCCGCATCGGGCGGCTGCTCAAGCGGCACGACTTCACACACGGTGTGCTGTCGCTGCTGGGCGGGGAGCCGCTGGACGAATGGGGACTGCGGGACCGGCTGGCCCGGTTCGGATACGCCTGGGGACGTACCGCGCGCGAGAACCCGCACCTCGTGCTCCAGGCCCTGTCCCGGTTCGTCGCTCTCCTGTCGGCGGCACGTGACCCGGACTCCGACGAGCGAAAGCCCCGCCCGCTCCTGAACATCGAAGCGCACCTGTGGGTCCGGCCCGTCACCCGTGTCCTGCGCGGCGTGGGACCGTCCCCGGAGTTCCGCTGGTACGAGGACGACCGCGCCGCCGCCCGCCGGGCCGCCCTGAACGCCGCCCCGCTCGCCGACGAAGACCCCGACGGATCCTCCGGCGGCTGGCCGTCGGCGAACCGGCCCCGGCCACTGCCCGGCGCGGACACGGCCGCCCGCCCGTCCGAGGTGCACCTGCCCGCCGTCTACTGCCGCAACTGCGGACGCTCCGGCTGGGCAGCCCTGTCCCCCGAGACCGATCCCCAGCGGCTGGTCATGACACAGGACCGGATCTGGCGGGCAGCCGTGGGCCGCGACAAACGGCGCATCCGCTACTTCATCTCCGCCACGCAGCGCGAGCGGCAGCAGGTGCTCGACGCGCTGACCGGGGCCCGGCCGGCGGACGGGGGAGTCGACCCCCTGTCGGTGGTGGTGCTGGACGGCGGCCAGGGCATCTACCGGCTGCCGGTGCCCGCGGACGCCGCCGAACTGGTCGACGCCTGGTTCGCGCTGGCCCTGCTCGACAAGAAGACGGCCGACCGGGCCGCGAAGGACGACCGCTGCCCGGCCTGCCACACCGACAACAGCATCCGCTTCCTCGGCACCGCGCAGGCGGCCCTCGCCTCGGCGACGGTCACCCAGCTGTTCACCGGCGGCGACATCGCGCTCGTACCCGAGGAGCGCAAGACACTCCTCTTCAACGACTCCACCCAGGACGCGGCACACCGGGCCGGCTACGTCGCCAACGCCTCGTACAAGTTCTCGCTGCGCTCCCTGCTCGCCCACAATCTGGATGATTCGGGCGCACCGACCGCGCTCAACGACCTGATCGGCCATGTGCTGGAGTCCGTCGACGACCCGGACGCCCTGGCCGCCGTCGTACCGCCCGATCTGCACGACGAGCCGGGCGTGGACCGGCTGCTGTCGGGGCGCGGAACCGGTGACGCCCGCACCTGGAAACTGATCGGCGAACGACTCGCCTTCGCCACCGTGATGGAATTCGGACTGCGCAGCAGGATGGGGCGCACCCTCGAACTGACGCGGACCGCCGCCGCCGAGGTCGTCGTCGACGAGCCCGGCCGGGTCACCGACATCGCCCGCGATCTCCATCTGGCCCTGCCGGGGCAGCTCCTGATCACCGGCGGACTGCCGACCCCCGAGCGCTATCTCGCCTATGTGCGCGGGATCCTGGAGCGGCTCCGGCTGCGCGGCGCGGTACACCACCGCTGGCTCGACACCTGGATGAGGGAAGCCGGTACCAACCGGTACCTCATCTCGGGCCGCAGGCCCGACGGCATGCCCGCCTTCCCCGAGGGCATCGCCCCGCCCCGCTTCCTGCTCGACGGCCTCAAGGACAAGTCCGAGTTCGACGCCGTCACCGGGCGGCTGGGCTGGTACCAGGACTGGACGCGCAGATGCCTGGGTCTGGACGCGGCAGGCGCCACGGAGTACCTGCGCAGACTCCTGCCCGCCCTCGCCGACCAACGGGTACTCGCGGCCCGGACCACGCGCGACCGGCAGACCAGGATCTACGGCCTGCAACCAGGTCACATCCAGGCCCAGTTGCTCGACGACTCCGTCGTCAACAAGGCGTTCGTCGGCTGCGAGGACTGCGGCTGGCAGCAGGTCGTGGCGCCCGAGCGCCGCACCCGATGGTACGGACACCCCTGCCCCCGCTACCGGTGCAAGGGGCTGCTGACCGCTCCCCAGCCCGGCATGCCGAGCAGCGGAACCAGCGTTTCCGCGTTCGGTTCGGCCGTCCGCGCCCGTGACTACACCGGCGACTACTACCGCCGCCTCTATCTGACCGGCGGCACCTTCCGCGTGGTCACGGCAGAGCACACCGGCATGCTGAGCAGGCCGGAACGGGAGCGCGTCGAACGCGGCTTCAAGGCAGGCACCCACTACACCGACCCCAACGTCCTCTCGTGCACCCCGACGCTGGAACTCGGCATCGACATCGGCGAGCTGTCCGCCGTTCTGCTCGGCTCCCTGCCCGCGGGGCCCGCCAACTACGTGCAGCGGGCGGGCCGGGCCGGACGCCGGACGGGCAACGCCCTGGTGGTCGCCTTCGGCGGGCGCAGAGCCCGCGATCTGTACTACCTCGACGAGCCGCGGGAGATGATCGCCGGGACGATCCTGCCTCCGGGCTGCTACCTGTCGGCCGTCGAGATCCTGCGACGCCAGTACACGGCCCGGCTGCTGGACCTCGCGGCCCGCGGCGAACTCCGCACCTCCGACGGTGAAGCGCTCGCCCCCGTCCCCCGGCTGTCCTCGGCACTGTTCGGCACCACGGGCTGGTGCCAGGACCTCGCGGACGCGGCGCAGACCCACGGCGCCGCACTGGCCGAGGAGTTCCTCGGCCTCTTCCCGGACGGCGGAGGGCCGGACGCCCCCGACGGCGTGGACGCTTCCGACGGCGCGGGCGTCTCCGCCTACGCGGCCGAGGAGCTGAAGGCGTACGCCACCGGGGGAATCGTCAGGGCGCTGCAGGAGGCCGAAGAGGACTGGACGGGCCGGCGCGAGGAACTCCGCCGCAGGATCGCCGCGATCGACGAGGCCGCCGCGCAACTGGTCCGGACGGACACCGCGCAGGACCGCGAACGCCGCGAGCTGCTCGCCGAGCGGCGCGGCACCGGGGACCTGCTCCGTGAACTGAGCCAGTCGAGCGCCCACGGCACCCTGGTGGAACTGGGCCTGCTGCCGAACTACAGCCTCAGCGACACCACCACCCAGCTGGAAGCAACCCTGTACTGGACCCAGACACCGGACGACGAGTCGGGTCCGCGGGCCAAGGGCCCCGCCGCGGACCCGGCCGACCGGGTGTACCGCAGCGAGACCCGGGACTACGAGCGCTCCCGCAAACTGGCCCTGACGGAACTCGCCCCCGGCAACAGCTTCTACGTCAACGGCTACCGGCACATCGTGCGCGCGCTCGACGTCGGCACCCCCGAACGCCGCGCCTGGTCGGTGTGGCGGCTCTGCCCGTCGTGCGGATACGCCCGTACCCATGCCAAGGCCGCGGACGACCCGAGCCCCTGTTCCCGCTGCGGCGGGCGGGAGATCGCCGACGCGGGGTGCGTGCAGTACGTCCTCCAGCCGAGGCGGGTCGTCTCCCGTGACAAGCGGGACGACGCCCGGGTGCGGGACGACCGCGACGAACGGGTCCGTCGGCACTACGCGGTGCTGACGGCGGTCGACATCGACCCCGAACGGATCGCCCCCGGGTCCTGGCGGCACCGGACAGCCGTGTTCGGGGTGGACTTCACCCGCCAGGCGAAGATCCGGACGTTCAATCTGGGGCTCGACCGCGAGGAGGGGAGCAGCACCGTGCCGCTCGCGGGCGCGGACGTCCGCCTCAACCCCTTCTACGTCTGCACCAGTTGCGGAGGGGCGACGGCGGAGGGACGCCCCGTCGTGGACGTGTCGCAGCACGCGCTGACGGAATCGGGGGCGACGAGCACCCCGGCGGCGGCGCACCACCTGCTGTGGTGTCCGCGCCGCCGGACCCGGGAGACGTCCGCGGCCGGCACGGGCGAGCAGCAGGGCAAGGGCCGGGATCTTCCGCTGCTCCTCGCCCACGAGCTGACCACCGAGGCCGTGCGCGTCCTGCTGCCCGCCTCCGTGGCCCGGGCCAAGGAACGCCTGGCCTCGTTCACCGCCGCGCTGTTCGCGGGGATAGCCGCCCAGTACGGGGGCGACCCGGACCACATCGACATCGCCGAGGCGACCATGCCCGACCACACGGGCGCCGACGGGGCGGACTGGCCCCGGCGGTTCCTCGTGGTCTACGACCGCCTTCCCGGAGGCACCGGATATCTGCACCGGCTCGCTTCCGCCGACGGCTTTCGGGACGTGCTCCTGAAGGCGCGCGAGGTCATCGAGGGCTGCGGCTGCCGCGAGAAGGGACTCGACGGCTGCCACCAGTGCCTGCTGCGCCGGGTACCGGCCGCCGACTACGACAAGGTCAGCCGCAACGAGGTGCGGCAGATGCTGGACGATCTGCTCGGTGCGGACGGCGAGGGCTGGCAGACCGCACCCGTCGAGACGACACGGCACATTCCGCTGGAACGGCAGGCGGAGAGCGACCTCGAGATCATGTTCGTCGACACGCTCCGGGAGTGGGCCGGGCTGCCCGAATCCCAGGCCGCGGCCGACACGTACACCACCTCGGCCGGAACGTACGCCCTGGACCTGCGGCTGACGGCGGCCGACAAGACCGTGAGCTGGCGTGTCTCGCAGCAGCGCGATATGGACGGCACCCGGCCCGACATACTCCTCGAACGCCTCGACGCGCCGAGCCCGCGCGTCGCCGTGTACCTCGACGGCTTTGCGTACCACGCGACCCCGGCACACAACCGGCTGGCCGACGACGCGACCAAGCGGGCCGGGCTTCGCGGCGACGGTCTGCGGGTGTTCCAGCTGACGTACGACGACGTCAAGGAGTGGCGCGAGCGCGTGCGCGACACCGGATACGCGGGGGCGGGCCCGGTGGACCCGGTCTGGGAACCGTACGGGACGGATGCGCGGAACCGGGCGCGCGACTACTACAGCCGGGTGGGCAAGGGGCTGCCCGGCGAGCTGTCCGACACCGTGTGGGTCAACCCGGCCCGGCTGCTGCTGGCCTATCTGCGCACACCCGACGCGGAGCGCTGGCAGCGCCGGGCCGAGGCCGCCGCCGCCGGCCTGATCGGGACGGAGGGCGTCCGCGGTGCCGCCCTCGGAGCCGACGGAGTCGGCGCGGGCATCCGGGAAGCGCTGCGGGGCGCGGCGATCACGGGCTCCCCGGGGCCCGTCCGGCTGTTCCACGGGACGGACGCCTCCGGCTGCCGCCTGGTCCTGGCCGCGGACGGCAGGGGCACCCCGCCGGTGTGGACGGGTCTCGCGGTCCTGGACGACAGTACGGCGGCCCTCGCCGACACCCAGGCGCACCGGCGCCGCTGGCGGGGCTGGCTGTACTGGAGCAATGTGCTCCAGTTCCTTGACCACGGCGGCGGCGACAGCGTGCAGCTCACCAGCGGTCTGCTCGACGGTTTCACCACCGACGTGCTCACCGTGACCGGCGGCGAGGGGTGGCTGCCCTCCACCAGGACCGTGATTCCCCTGGCAGAGCCCGCGCCTGCCGTCCCCAGGCCCACGATCGAGGTGGTCGGCGCCCCCCGGGGCGACGCGCCGGCAAGCACCGCGACCGAGCCCTCCGGGGCCCGGTCGGCGGACCGGGACCCCGCGTGGGACCAGGTCCTGGAGTATCTCGATCCCGAGGAAGCCGGGCTCGCCGAGCTGTCCCGGACACTGGCCGACGCCGGAGTCGTCGCACCCGAGGACGGATACGAACTGAACGAGCGGGGCTGGCAGGCGGAGCTGGCATGGCCCGCGGCCCGCGTCGGCGTGGTCCTCGCCCCCCGTACACACGGCTTCGGGCCCGACGCCGAGCCCGACCAGGAGGCCGCCGACCGCGACAGGGCGTTCGCGGCGGCCGGATGGGATGTCCGCACCGCGACGGCCTGGGGGCCGACCGAGTTGATCGACCGGCTGAACGGACCGCGCCGGGAAAGCGATGGCGGCGATGGCGGCGGCGACAGCGGCGATGACAGTGACGGCAGCACCAGCAGCGGGGAGCACACACGATGAACACCTCGGGCGTGACACTGCGCCTGCTCGACAAGGCCGACAAGGAGATCCTCAAGCTCCCCCGCACGGTCAAGGGCGCATTCTTCGACTTCCAGCACAAGTTCAAGGCCAACCCGCACACCACCGGGCTCAAACTCCAGCAGCTCAAAGGCGACAGCAGGCTGTGGTCGGCACGTGTCAGCGACGACTACCGCGCCCTGCTGCTCAGACTCGCCGCCGACGACTGGCTGATCGTCTCCGTCAAACACCGCAAGGACGTCTACGATCGCCTGGCCTACGGCGTCAACCACGTCACCGGTGGTATCGAGTACGTCGATCTGGAGGTGGTGGAGGAGAGCGTCCTGCGACGCCTTCCCACACCGCCGCCGACCTCGGCCGCGGCACCCGAACCGGCCCGGCCCCGGGCGCTGTTCGCCGACTGGTCCGACACCCAGCTGTCGGAACTCGGCGTCGCCCGGCCCCTGCTGCCGGTCATCCGGACCCTCACCACCGAAGACCAACTGCTCGGACTGATCGAGTACGCCCCCCAGCTGACGGGTGAGGTGCTGCTCGCACTCTTCGACGGCAAGTCGTTCGACGACGTGCTCGACCAGGTGACGACGCCCGTCGCCGCCGCCGAGCCGGTCGACCCGGACGACTTCCAGGCCGCGGCCCAGCGCCCGGCCACGGTGGTGACCACCTCCGACGAAGCCCTCCGAGAGGCCCTGGAAGGCGGCGACTTCGGCCGGTGGAAGGTGTTCCTCCACCCCACGCAGGCCAGACTCGTGGAGCGGCGCTACTCGGGACCGGCACGGGTCGGAGGCGGCCCCGGCACCGGCAAGACCATCGTCGCCCTGCACCGGGTACGCCATCTCGTACGACAGCTGCCGCCCGGTCGGGACAAGCCGGTCCTGCTGACCACGTACAACAAGAACCTCGCCGCGGACCTGCGCTCCCGCCTGCTCGAACTGGGCGGCGAGGGGCTGCTGGCCCGCGTCGAGGTGAGCCATGTCGACCAGTTGGCGCTGCGCATCGTGCGGGAGGCCGAACCCGGCAGCGGCAAGCAGGCGATGGACGACAGCCAGGCCGTACGCGAGTGGCGCGCGCTCCTGGACGAGCTGGGGGAGGACGGCTGGGACCCCGAGTTCCTGCACGACGAATGGACCCAGGTGATCCTCGGCCAGGCCGTCACCACCCGGACCGACTACTTCCGCGCACGTCGCGCCGGGCGCGGCCGGAACATCACCCGCGGCGAACGCGCCGAGATCTGGCAGCTCGCCGAACGCTTCACCCAACGGCTCGACCGCCTCGGACGGCAGACCTGGGACCAGGTCGCCGAACGGGCCGCGCGACTGGAGATCGGCCGCGAACAGCGCATCCTCTCGATCGCACGTCAGCGGGAAGAGGCGGGAGGCCGTGAGAACATCCACCTCCAGGACACCTCGGGCGGCTGGCTGCGCTTCCGGTACCGGCACATCGTCGTGGACGAGGCGCAGGATCTGCGCCCCGCGCACTGGAAGATGCTGCGGTCGATGACCCCTCGCGAGGCCGACGACCTCTTCCTCGTCGGCGACACCCACCAGCGCATCTACAAGAACCAGGTGACGCTGGGGAGCCTGGGCATCAACATCCGCGGCCGATCCTCGAAGCTGAGCCTGAGCTACCGCACCACGCGTCAGATCCTGCGCTCCGCCCTCGATGTGCTGGGCGAGACGGCGTACGACGACCTCGACGGCAGTGAGGAGACGCTGGCCGGCTACCGGTCCGTGCTGAGCGGGAGGCAGCCGATCGGCCACCCGTTCCCGGACTGGGCCGCGGAGCGGGAGGGCATCGCGGATCTCATCGAGGAGTGGGACGCCAGCCCCGACCTGAGCATTCCGCATGAACAGGTCGCGATCTGCGTACCGACGAACCAGATGGCGGCCGAGGTCGGCTACACCCTCGGTCTGCGCGGGATCCGTCCCGTGGAGATCCGCTCCGACGGGCCCCATGGTGACGGCGGAGTGCATATCGGCACGATGTTCCGGTTCAAGGGACTGGAGTATCAGCGAATGATCATCGCCGGTGTCACCGACGGTCTGGTTCCGCGCGATGCGGTCAACAGGCTGCGCGCCGGTGATCCCGTACGGTACCGCCACGAGATACAACGCGCCCGCTCCCTGCTCTTCGTGGCGGCCACACGGGCCCGGGACAGCGTGGACGTCTTCTGGCACGGAAAACCCAGTCCGTTCCTGGGCGCGTGGCTGACGGGGGAGAAGTAGGGATTCGCGGACCGGGGAGGAGCGGCTCGCCCCGGAAGCGGTGAGCTGCGGGGTGGTCGAAGGGCGGCAGACGGTATGTAGGGTCCTGCGCGTGAGCGTGCGTTGCGGGCGGGACCTGCCGGTGCCTCGCGCTCCCCACGGCCCGGCCTCGGCGTCCGGGGCGGGGGGATCACGGACGCGACCGGGGACCTCGGCTCGGAGGCGGCGTACGGAGGGCCTTCGAGCGTCGACATCAACGCTGAGTCGTGGAAAACCCAGTGGTCAGAGCGGCCTCAGACCATGATCAACCAGCGTCAAACGAGCGTGGTTTCAGCGTCAAGATATCGCCCGTAACGCCCACAACGCACATCAGTAAGCCCGCAGCTCAGTCGTCCTTCTTCACCGGCTCCAGGATCGCCACGCACTCCACGTGGTGTGTCATCGGAAAGAGGTCGGCTTGGGTCTGGTTGAATATAAGTGCAGGTCAGAGACTATTTGATGTGTGCGATTGCGGCGATTCCCGGGCCCCGAGCGTCATATGAGCGTCAAGAGAAAGAGGGCTCGGGCGAGCGTCGGGGTTCGGTGTCGGTCTTCGGCCGAGCGAGGGCGTTCACTCCGCGTGCAGGGTGTATGTAGCCGTCATCCGGCAGCGCTGTGGGCGGTAGCGCCCTTCCTTAGGCGCTGGTGCGACAACGAGTGATGCACCGAGCCTGGTCGTTCCGATCAGATGTCCCGGAAGAGACCAGTCAGCGCGGCGACCTGCCACGATGAGGGCTCTTTGGCTGCTGACCTGCGCGAATGGTCTTTCAGTTGTTTCATGCTCGTGCGGGTTGATGAAGTTGGAAGTCCCAGAAAAGTCCCAGAGAACTCCCACGACTGACGGACGCCCTTTCGGTTCTCCTCGATGTAGGGCAGACGGCCGGTGCCAGGGCCTGCACGCTGGCGGTCGACCTTGATCGAACGACAGTACGGGCTGCCCGGATCGCCCGACAAAGGATCTCGGACCTTGATGTCAAGCGGCTGACGTTAGTCGATGCCATGCAGGACCGTTGAGCCCTGATGATCGATGGCGACTCTGCGGTTGCCGTCGGCGATGAGTTGACGGAGCCCGCCAAGCCTCGGCCTCATAGCGAGCGGCCCCTCGCACGGGCCCGGCGGGCGAAGGCGTAGGGCCTGATCGAGCGGATCTTCGCCGAGGGGCGCGTTCGGATTGCTGATCCCGATGACGACGAGATCGCGGAGTGGCGGCACGCTGTCAACTACACGAAGTGCTACGGCCGGGAGCCGGCGGGCAAACGCATCGAGAAAGATCCCCTCCGGTGGTCCGGGGCTGGAGCTGTTCCTGGCCGTATCCCGATGCGTGGAGTCAGTGGCCGAAGGCGGCCGGGTCCGGTTTCTGCCCCCGGCTGGGGCAGCTGCCCCCGGTAGTAGCCGCGCGTGCTGCTGACAGCCTGACTGCTCCGCGTTCGGAACCGCCCCGGCCCAGGCGCGCGATCAGGTTGTAAGGGCTTGTCCGTTGCCGCTCGGAGGGCCCAGAAGATCGCCGTCTACCCCGAGGTCCCGCCGGCTACTCCAGTCAGGGTCGCCCGTCGAGACGTCACTGCCATCTGCTCGGCGCGTTGCCCGACAGCAGGCGCACGCCCTTTAGATCGCTCCACAGCCAGCTGTGGGCGAGGTCCGTGGCGGGTGCGTCGGAGAATGGCAGGGCGTGCGAGGTGTATTGGCTGTTCACGTCGGGGACCCTCTCGCGACCGGGGGGTGGATCAAGCGTGAAGTCGGCCGTGGACGAAGACGTTGGGTCGGCCGAGACGGGCCAGTACCTCACTCTTGTTCCTGCGAGGCCGCCGCGAGTGACGGTGCCCGTGAGAATGGAGGGCAGCCGCGATGCCAGCCTCAGCGTAGGGCGCAGTCGGGGGAACCACTGATCGCAAAGGTCTTGATAGATGCTGAGCGCGCTCTCGAAAAGGTAGCACGTGTAGTCCAGCAAGGCTTCGTCGCTGTAGAAGTCTGAGATGTACATGCGTCCTGGGGCGCGGGGGCGGTTGGGTACTGCGAAGGGCGCGTGGAGCAGGCCATCTGATCCAACTTCGATTCCGGATTCCAGGTCGGTGATCAGAGCGGAGAGTTCGCTGCCCGCTGCCACAACATTGCCGTTGCGTGCAGAGGTGAAGATCGACCGAACCGAGCCGGTATGCGCCTTAGCGGCCCGTGCTACCTCAGTCGCGTCCAGAGGGTTAAGGAAGACCCCTTTCTGGTTGACCAAGGCACGACTCAGCGCCCACCGCCGCTCAGCCGCCCAAGTGCTATTACCGGTGAGATGGAGCTGGCGGCCCAAGGTCTCTTTCAGGTGCTGACTTATCCAGGTCAGCGACCACTGCCAAGGCCACCCCGGATATGCGAAAGCGGGCGTTGCGAATTGCATATAGGTAGGGAAGCCGGCGAAGGTACGCACATCCTCGTAATCGCTGCCTTGTGGCAGCTCGATAGCTTGTTCCTCATGGCCTGGTTGTGGGGCGTTCTGAATAACCCCCCACAACTCAGTGCCGTGCACCTGGTATCCGAGGACGAGGGGCGGTGCGGGGACACGCTGATACAAGGCCAGGTCGGCAGCCGGCCCAAGAGCAGGAAGCCAGCGGGCCAGGGCAAAGTGAGCACGCTGCCCTGCTTCCGGGCTCAGCGTCGGCCCTTCGTTTCGTAGGCCCGAACCTTTAGGGAAAGCCTCGTCTACGACCCAGGCGGCCACGCCGGGGTACCGTTCGACCAGGGGCTCCATGAGGCGGAGACACTGCTGCCAGCCAGCAGCTGCCAGTGCAAGCGCCAGAGGGTAACGCCATCGCTCGACCGCCTCAGACGAGACCCAAGCCTGCTCCGGAATGCCACGCTCCAGCAGTGCGCGACCTGCGAAATACTGCTCAAGGATCGGAAGCCCGAACCGCAGAGTCCGGCCTTGCCGTACTACGAGACGGGTCCTGCGGACCGTGCGACTCTGGGAGAGGCCGAGTTCACCCTCGGCGACTGGACCGCCAGCTTGGACCGCCAGCCACGCGAGTTCCTCCAGAAGGTTCTCCGTGTCGTCTTCCGGTACCCCGCCCGCGCGCAGGGCGCGTTGCACGAGGGCTTCGAGGAAGTCGATGCGCGATCTCGGCTGCCTCCAATCCTGTTCCTCTCGGGCAGCGGCTGCGATGATGACGAACAAGGGCAACAGCAGCGCCTCGCGAACAGCCGTTGACTCTGAGAAGGGCAGGCGCCGCTGCCCCAAGCGTTGTGCAAGGGTCTCGGCTTCCTCGTAACTCAGTGCCGGCAAGGGAACCTCCTCGCCAGCACTGGTCTCCAGGCCCGGACGGGAAGTCATCAACACTCGACTGCCGGGCCAAATTTGAACCATCTGACGTGCCTGATTCAAGAACCGCTGCGCTCGTGCCGCGTCGATCTCGTCGAGCCCGTCGAGCACGATCCGGACTCCCGAAACGCCAGGGACGCCAAGTGGCTCCACGGCCGATTCCACGGCCTGCTGCAGTGGTCCATGAACGTCGTCCGCGTGTAGGTACGCGGGCAGCGGCGCATCTCCCTCTTGCGCAGCGTTCACATCCTCCTGATGGAGCCGTTCAGCAGTTACGGACTTCCCCGCACCGAACTCCCCGCTCAGGACCACCACCCCAGTCGGCTTCAGCGACGCCAGCGCCTTCGACCTTCGACCGACCACCGGATCGTCTGCGAGCTCGCTGGCCACCACGTCATCGAGGCCGGCTGCCTGCCACCGCGCGATAAGCCGAGCCCGCGAGGCGATCAGAAGCTCATAGAGAGCCTGACGTCTGCTGATTGCTCGCTGCTCGTCAGGGTCGGAGCGTCGACGCCGGATCTTCTCCTCGTGCTGACGCTTGAATCCCTGCAACTGCTCCACCGTGAAATGGATGCCGCGGTCCCTGTCCACAAAGCTGTGGTGCTTCTTGCAGAGAAGAATCATGTTTGGATAGGAGTTGCGCTCGGCCTTAGGCATAGCGGCATCGGCCCGGGGGCCACCGTCCGCCTCTGCGACGATATGCGCCTCTTCTCCCACGACTGTTTCAACGAGGCTCGCCGAGGTGCCGCTTAGGAACTCCTCAATCAGTCGTTCATTGCAGCCAGGGAACGCGCACTCATTACCCGCCTTCCCCCAGAGCAGCCGCCTGTCGGCGTCACGCAACTGAGCCACTTCCACCCCCACCAATGACATGTGTATGCCCACCAGTAGATCACCGGACGCCAGCGCCGCACCCGCACAGGCGTAGTCCGACACCTGTGGCTGCCTTGCCAAGCAGTGCGGCGGGCATTGTTGGTGAGGACGATGATGACCTGCTCGTATCGGGTCCACCAGCCACGTGGTCGCTGGCGCCGAGAAGGCTCTGCGCACCAGTGTCATCGCCCCGCCGGACAACCGGCTGGGCATCCGAGACTGCTCCATCGGGTGACCGCGTTCGCCATCGTTGGCCGCGAGCACGAAGTCGCCTTCTGTGGGTGCGCGACTTTGTCGTCACCGAGCACGGCATGGAGGTCGACGTGCCGGTTCCGAAGATCCAGCTCCGGAAGGTGAAGGTGCCGTTCGGCTCCCGGCCGAGCAGCTGCCCCGTGAGCGCGTGACGGGTCAGAAAGGCGTCAGCCGCCTTGGCCGACCCGGACGATTTCGCGTACAAGCTGCTGCACAACAGATGGCACACCGTCATGCCCGACGGGATTGACCCAGAGACCATCGGCAACGTCATCACCCGGCTGCGCAAGTGGGCCGAGCTGAACTTCCGCCCCACCGGACATTCTCCGCGCTGCGGACTGGCTGCCAGCTCCAAGCGCGCTGGCGACGACTGCGAGATCATCGCCAAACAGGGCGGATGGGTCGAGAGCAGCGTCACAATGGAGGGCTACTCCGAGGATGGCGACGGTTGAGAGGAGAACGTGATGGTGAAGGTACTGCAGGACCACCGGTCATCCCCATGATTGAGTATCCAGACCACTCGGGGAGGGGAAAGCGATGAACGAGGCCGGTCCAGTGTTTCCCGCGACGTTCGACCAGGAGTTCGTCCGGCAGGACGGACACCACGGCTACTTCGGCAGGAACGTGCTGAAGGGTCTGGTGGATGGGATGGAAGGCTTCCTGGAGGAGAAGCGGCGTACGCCGGGGCTCCGGAGCATGGGGCCGGTGGCGCTGGGCGCGTTTCTCTGGCTCGACGATCCGGAGCTAGCCTCCTGTCTCGCGCGGTTCGCCCACACCTGCGTGGTCGTCTCCAAGCAGGGGCGCAGCAAACGCGAGCTGGAGAAGCTGGGCAAGCTCAAGCCGTTTGCCGACGGAGAAAACGGAATACTGGCCAGTGCCTTCGCCGAGTTGACCGGCCTGGACTGGCGGGAGAACGACCGCGCCAAGGTACTGGGACCGGGCTCACCGATGCCCGACCCGGTGATCCCGCCACTGCGGACCATCGGGTTCCGCCGCCAGCCTAAGGGAGACATGGTGCCCTTCCTCCACACAAAGATCATGTTGCTCGGCGAGATGTGGTGGCACGACGAGGACGCCCTGGGCGGCGTCGCCGATGTCGTCGGCTTCCGCCCCGAACGGCTCTGGGTGGGTAGCGCGAACGCAACTCACCGGTCCAGGAGCAGTCTGGAGTTCGGGATGTGGCTCGATGACCCGCAGGCCCTGGTGGCCGCGCAGACGTTTCTGGTCCAGCTGATGGCGCACTCCGAGGCCCTCGACCCGGATAGTGACCTCTTCCAGCCGGAGCTGCTCCCCGTGTACTTCGACGACGAGGCGTTCGCTGAGTACGTCTCGGAGTACGGGTGGGGCGACCCCGACGCCTGAACAGCGGGTGCCCTTTCCAGCGGGCACCACCGGTACGGACCGCCGAGGCGGGGCCGCGCAGCAGGTCGAACAGGGCACGCATCGGGCGGACCCCGAGCCGGGTCCGAGCGTCCCACAGTCCTGTCCCGGTGATTTTCGGTATGGGCAACGAGTCCAGTGCGGCGGTGAGCTTGCGCCAGACGGTGAGATAGCCGCACTCCTCGAACAAGGCGGCAGCCAGGAGCAGGTAGACCACGACGCGGGCAGGGAGTTTCCGCAGCCGCCGCTGCCCCGCGCCGGTATCGGTGAGGACGGCGTCGACCATCTCGAACGGCACGATCCGGGTCAGCTCCCCCAGATGTCCAGGCGCGAACACGCCCTCGGCTACCACGATTTCACGGGTGATGACACACTGACCCGACAGCGGAGCCTCCGGTGCTGTGAACGGCTTGTCTTGGCGGACCAGTCAGTTCTACCGGGGCTCCGCTTCCTGCGTCAGGCCATCACGCAGAACACCCTCCCAACAGCACAAACACCCTTAACTTCATGGCCTTGGGCAAAAGCCTTGCGGCGGCAGGTGGCGCCTGGATCCTCTTCGAGTTAGCGACGAGGCCGGATTCTCGATGACGCCGCCGGTGTGGGCGATCACGAAATTCCCCAGGTGGGGCGGGTTCCGCGTCACGTAATTCCCCACCCCCGCGGTCACGTAATTCCCCATGGGGACGACGGGT
>NZ_JBIALS010000050.1:0-46219 GCF_042873655.1 Streptomyces sp. NPDC004609
CCCGCGGAGCGGGTTGGAACACGCTGCGCGTGTCCAAGCGAAACCGCTGGGCTCCGCCCAGCGGTCCTGGGTCCGCTTCGCTCCCCCAGGAGCAACCTCCGCTTCGCTGCGGTTGTGTGACGGAGTGTTCGTTGACGGCCGGCTTCGCTCGGCCGTCAACGAACCGGACTGCGAAGCAGTCCGGTTGGGTAGGTCCGCTTCGCTCCCCTGCCTGAGGCTTTCCGGCTTCGCCTTCAAGCCTGGCCCGCTGCGCGGGCGGCTGGCTACGGGGCGGGGGCTGCTGGGGGTTGGGGGTCCGCCTTCGCTTGTTACTCGGATGGGGGCTGTTCTTCCGAGCTCGCACGGTGTGGGTGGTGCCCCTGCCATAGTGGGGTGGAAGTCCTGTCCCATGGCAGGGTGCAATCAAAAATGGACTCGGATAAAGTCCACGCTGAGCGGGTAGTGCCTCTACCGGGTGCCCCGGGGTGAGAGGTGATGTGCTGTGTCGACTCGGTGGACGCTTCGTCCTCATCAGGTCGAGGCTGTTGACGCGGTCGTGCGGGCCTTGGAGCACGTTCCTGATGGAGGGTCATCGGGTGGGGTACGGGCCCAGGTTGTCGCTGCCACCGGTACAGGCAAGAGCCTGATCGCTGTGCATGCGGCGCGGGCTCTGCGGGCGCAGCGGGTTCTGGTGCTGGTTCCCACGCTCGGGCTGTTGGCTCAGACGGTGTCGGTGTGGCGTGAGGCGGGGCGCCGGGGTCCGATGTTCGGTGCCTGCTCGTTGTCGGGCGAGGATGCGCAGATTCTTCAGTGCACCACCGATGAGGCGGAGTTGGTGGGGTGGGTTTCGGGCCTGGAGTTGGTGACGGTCTTTGCCACCTACGCCTCGCTGGGGCTGGGGGTCCTGGAGCGGAGTCATCGCGCGGGGCTGGGTGCGTGGGACCTCGTGGTGGTGGATGAGGCGCACCGGACGTCGGGGGCGTTGGGGAAGGCGTGGGCGGGGGTTCATGACGATGGCCGGGTGCCGGCGCTGCGTCGGTTGTACATGACGGCTACGCCGCGGTTGTGGGAGGTGGCGGATCGGGAGGGGCCGGAGGGTGGTGAGCTGGTTGCGTCGATGGATGACGAGGCTGTGTTCGGTCCGGTGGTGTATCGGCTGTCGTTGTCGGAGGCGATTGAGCGGGGGCTGATCGCTCGTTATCAGGTGGTGTGTGTCGACATCACGGATCCTGGGTTGTCCGTGGTCGAGTTGGCGGGGGGCGCTGGGCGAACGGCGCAGGTTCGGGGGGTGCGGCTGGCGGCTTTGCAGACGGCGGTGATGAAGGCTGCTGCGGAGCGGCGGTTGAGGCGTCTGCTGACGTTTCATTACCGCACGAGTGAGGCCGAGGCGTTCTCCAGCGGTCTTGGCGCGGTGGCGAAGGAGTTGCACGAGAGTGATCCGGGTCTTTACCCGGGTGCTGATGGGGTGTGGGCTGACTGGCTGTGCGGGGAGCACAAGCCGGTGCACCGGGGTCGGGTGCTGGAGGGGTTCGCGTCGAAGCCGGAGGTTGATCCGGGGGCGGCGCGGGTGCGGGTGCTGTCGTCGGTGCGGGTGCTGGGTGAGGGGGTCGATACCAAGGAGTGCGATGCGGTCGTCTTCGCGGACGTGCGGGGGTCGGCGATCGACATCGTCCAGGCGGTGGGGCGGGCGCTTCGGATGCAGCCCGGGGAAGGCAAGGTGGCTTCCCTGGTGGTTCCTGTCTTCCTCGGACCGGGTGAGCAGCCTGACGAGATGCTGGTCTCGCGGGCCTACGGGGAGCTGGTGAAGGTTCTCACGGCGCTTCGGGCGCATGACGCCCAGGCTGTGGAGCAGCTGGCTGCTCCCCAGGTGGCCGGCGGTGAATCGGCTGGTGGGGTGGTGGAGGGGGCGGGTGGGGTGAGCAAGGCTGCTGCGGAGCTGTTGTCGTTTTCCCGGCCTCGGGATCCGGCGCAGTTGGCGGCGTTCATCAGTCTGCGGGTTTTGCAGCCGGAGACGCAGTTCTGGCGGCGGGGTCTGGCGGCTGCGCTCGCCTACCGCAGTGATTGTGGTGATCTGGCGGTGCCGTATGAGTACCGGACTGGGGACGGGTTCGCTCTGGGGGTGTGGATCGCCCGGCAGCGCAGCGCGCGCACGCGTGGGGAGCTGAGCCAGGAGCGGGTGGGGCAGCTGGAGGAGCTCGGCATGATCTGGTCGCATGCCGAGGTCGCGTTCGCTGAGGGGCTGTCGGCGGCGCGGGGGTGGGCCCAGGAGCACGGGCACCTGCTGGCGCCGGCCGATGCCATGTGGGAAGGCTACGCGGTGGGGGTGTGGCTGAAGAACCAGCGGGCGGCCGCACGGCAGAGCAAGAGTGGGCAGGGGGCGGGTGGACTGAGTGCGACTCGGCGCCGGGCCCTGGAGAGTATCGACCCGTCCTGGTGCCCTTCCTGGTCGGTGGCCTGGCAGCGGTGTTTCCACCTCGCCCGGCTGCGCGTACAGGGCGGGCAGGCGCTGCCTGAGGAGCCGGGGTGCCTGGTAGTTCAGGGCGAGGACCTGGGGCAGTGGGCCGGCGGGCAGCGGCGTCAGTGGGACACCCTCGGGGCGGCGCAGCGATGGCTGCTGCAGGAAGCACTCGGGCTCGGCCCGGTGCAGGACGGTGAGCGGGGCGTGGCGGCGCCGCGGCGTACACGGGCGCAGGTGTGGGCGTCGAACCTGGCTGCCGCCCGCCAGTACCAGCAGCGGGAGGGGCATCTGGAAGTGCCCCACCGGCATATCGAGAAGCTCGACGGGGCCGAGCACGCGCTGGGAGTGTTCATCGCCAACAGCCGCTCCCGCCGAACGCGGCTCGCTCCCGAGCGGGTCGAGGAACTGTCCGAGCTCGGAATGCGATGGGGGTGATGTCCGCGCAAGCAAGCAGGTGGGCCGGTCAAAGAGTCCTCGGGCGATGGCCTGCCCGCCGAGCGCCGGAATTCGGACATGCTTGGCCGTTCAGCGCCGGAGGTGGAGCGCCATCAGAAGACTGGTGAGACTGTCAGTCTGCCGCGATGGGGGATGTGGAGCTGTGGCACAGCAGCGCAAGGGGTACTACCGGGCACGGCACTACGTGCAGCCGTCGTCAGCTTCTGCCAGCCGGTGGAAGAAACCGTCCACCGGCGTCATCCTGGTAGCCGGTCTTCTAGCGATCGCTGGGTGGAACACGCTGTTCGGGAGCGACTCCGGCGACGCGGGGCAGAGCCCTCAGCCCCGTCCCTCCTGGGCTTCTGCCCCGGCTGATCCCGGCCGGTGACTGCGGCCACGCCATAGGTCGGAGAACCTCCGCCGTGTCTTCCCGTGCTCTGCGGTGCCGACCTGGGGCGTGGCGACGCACGTCTCTTGTGTCTCGGTGGCGTTGTGGCGCAGTTTCTGCCAGGTTCCGTGCCATTGCTGGATCTGGTCGTCGGGGACACTGCATGCGGCCAGGTAGACGGCCGTGGTGTTCCAGGTGGCGGGAAGTGTGTCGCGGTTGGTCAGTTTGCTGATGGTGCCTGTGGAGATGCGCCCGGCGGAGCGGCGGCTGACTTCCTGCTGGGTCAGTCCGCTGACTTCGCGCACTGCGGCGAGGTTCGTGAGGAAGCCGGTGGTCGTGCGGATCGAGGTCGGGTCGGGCCACAGTCGGTGTTCCGGCTCTACGCTGGCTTCGGCGGTGACGGGTGTGGTGGGAAGGTCTGCGTGGTTGCGTCCCAGCGCCACTCGGGCGCCGCTGTTGCGGTTCCTGGCCTGGGGAACAGGATGCGCCCGGGCTTCCAGGGTCAGGCGCAGGTGCCGGTAGATGGTCTCCAGGTCGAGCAGTGGCGGGCCGCCGGGGATGCCGTGGCGCAGCGTGTCGAGGAAGGCTCCGGTGAAAGCTGTGTGAGCGGCGCCGACCGGGGCCAGGGCGGGGCGCGTCTCGGCGGAGGCTGCGAGGAGGAAGGTGCCTTCCACTGCGGCCTGGTCGGCGAGGCCCTGGGATGCGCTCATCCGGCCGAGGGCGCGGCCGCTGTAGCAGCAGTCGAGGAGGACGATGTGCCGCTGTGCTCGGGACTCCAGGAGGATCTGGCGCAGCCAGTCGTAGCTGAGGCTGGTCTCGACCCGGTCGGGCTGTGTGTGCGGCAGGGCCAGGGCGAGGGCGTCGTGGGGGTCGATGAGGCCGTGGCCGGCGTAGTAGACGATCAGCGTGTCGGTGGCATCAGCAGCCGCCTGGCGCAGTGGATCCATCACGGTGGCAGGGTCGGACGGATTCTCGACGACGGTCACGTGTGGGGCGGGCATGCGCAGGGACAGTGGTCCGCTGAGGAGTGCGGCAAGGGCGATCAGGTTGTTCGAGACGGCAGGCAGCTGTTCAAGGTGGTCGTAGCGGCTCGTGCCGATCAGTACCGCGCGTGAGGCTCCGGGGTCGGGCAGGACACTCACGTGTCCCGGTCCTCCTCCGCGGCCGAGTCCAGTGCTCTGGTCGCTCGTTCGATCTCCTCGGGTGAGCAGTCGGTGAGGATGATGACCGTGTCACCGCGGTGGATCTCCACCTGCGGTCGCTGCGGCCGGGTCTGCCGCCACGCCACCAGCGCCAACACGAACGAGGCCGCACTCCACCCGTTTCCTGTCACCAGCTGCAGCATGTCGAGCGCCGTGCCCATCTCCCCCGGCCGAGGAGCGCTCCCCCGCACGTCGGTCATAGCCGTCCTGCGCACGTCCGGGTCCGAACGAAGCCAGCTCTGCAACGAACGCAGTTCCCCCGCGCCCGACTCCAGGTGCACCTCTAACCGCACCCATGCCTCCCGCAACCGATTTTGGCGCCGCCCCGCTGACGGCGTTCTGTCCCCATCGTCGTGCACCGGACCGTGCCTCGCCTCGCACTCCGAATAATCGACCTCAATGCCGAGGGCCCAACACGCAGGGATGGGGGGCTGCAGGCACCAAGGAGGGCGCCGGGCGGGCACGATCAGTGAGTTCTTGACCGGCAACGCCGCAGATCTCGAAGCGGAACTGGCGCGCTGCCAGGGCGAGGAGCGGGATGCTCTGCGGTCGCTGGAGGAGTTCAAGGGCCGGATGCTGGCCGCCACCGCGCACGCGGATCCCTTGCGGCGTCGTGTGCAGGAGCTCTAGCAGGCCCTGGAGCGGTGCCGCCGGGCGGTCGCCGACGCTGAGCACGCCCTCGTCCGGGAGCGCCGGCAGGTGCAGCGTCTGACGGAGCAGCGGCACCACGGCCCCCGGCCGCTCTCCCCCTGCCCGGTGTGTACCGCGGATTTAAGCGTGCGGCCAGTTCCTGCCGGGGACTGCCCGTTGTGTCTGAGCGAGCTGGACCCCGATGCGCTGGCGCGGGCCCTGCAGGCTGCGCAGGCGGCGCTCGCTGCGGCGGAGCAGCACGCGGTTGAGCGGGCCAAGGCTCTGGGTGAGGCGCAGACGGCGTGGGAGCAGGCGAGGGCCGAGCTCGATGCGCGGACGCGGGAGGACATCAGCCCGCTGGCTGCGCAGATCGAGCTGCTGGCTGCGGCCCACGCGACGGCCCGCACGCGGACGACGATGCTGGAGCGGGAGCTGGATCCGCACCGCCGGCTGGCCGAGCTGTACCGGGCCGCCCAGACCGCTGAGGAGGAGCTGAAGGGGGTGCGGGAGGAGGTCCGTACGCGTAAGAACCTGCTGGCTGGCAGACGGGTCACGCTCGGGGAGTTCGAGGAGCACTTCGCCGGGCTCATCGATGCGGTCGGCCTGCCCAATGCCCCTGGGGCCCGGATCAATCACAGCTCGCTGCTTCCGCAGGTGAGGGCCGGGAACCTCACCAAGGTCGGACACGGTGTACGTACCGCGATCAATGTGGGGTACCGGATGGCCTTTCTCAGCTACGCGCTGGTGACCGGGGTGACCGATCTGCCGTCGCTGCTGATCATCGACTCGCCCCGCAAGAACGTCGGGTTCGGCAGGATGGTGTCCGTAGCGGTGCGACCCGTACCCGGCCGCACCAGATCATCATCGTCGACAACGACCTGCCCCGGCTCCCCAAGCGGCTGCTGGACCAGATGCACACCATCGAGCTGACTCGAGAGAATCCCCTCGTCCCCTGAGCGACTGGGTGTCGCTGTGACGAGCGAGGCACTCGTGAGTGCCTCGCTTCGCGGTGTGTCCGCCTTGGGTCAAGAAACGTCGGTGGCGTTACTGATCGCCCACGGCACCTTTGCGCTCTCGCCCACGTATCTGTGGCCGGCGGCCAGGCTGGTGTAGGCGCCCTGGTAGCCGAGCGATTCCAGGATGAGCAGGGTGAGGTAGTGGCGGGTGAGTAGCCAGGTCTCGGTCACGGCGCCCTTGAAACGGTAGACGTCGTCCTCGGCGCCAATTGGGTGTACGAGCTTGTTGCGAACCCAAGTGACCAAGTCCGCGCCGTCCATGTTCGCGCCGTGGTCGCGTCTGCGTGCTGCGGCAAGCTCGGCAAGTGCGGGCAGATGTTCCGGATCGATCGTGAGGGGGATCGAGGCGCTTTGCAGGGCTCGGCGCAGCAGCTTGTGGGCAGGCAGGCTGTTGTACTGGGCGGATGTCATGTCTCCGGACAGGACGAATCGTTGCCACAGGGTGTGCTCGAGGCCGGCGGCTCCGACCATGATGCGCTGTTCGACGAAGCCTTCATCGCGTGTGGCAGAGACGGCGTAGGTCAGTTGCCGGTTGACCCGTGCGGCGTAGGCGAGGTCGCTGCAAGCGGATACAAGACGGGTGACCAGCATGCGCAGCGCTTCGCTGTCCCAGTGCGTCCACCATCCTGAGGAGATCGCCTTCGCCGGGTCGCAGAGTCGAGCGGCCCACTCCTCCCAGAGGATGTGGTCCTGTTCGCCGAGGCCGACGGGCAGCATGGGAGCCACCCAGCGGCCCAGGGCGAACGAGAAGCCCATATGCAGGGCCTGGAGGATGGGCTGGGCCTGGTCTGCGGTGAACACCGAGCCGTCCGTACGGCTGAGCTCCATGACATGGGTGATGGCGTAGACGTGGGTTCGGTGCAGGTCTTTCCAGATGCTGCGGTGGTCGGGCCGGATGTCCAGGGTGATCTTCCAACCTCCGGTCTCGTGTGACCACCGGCCGCGGTGGGTCGTGTGTTCGGCGCCTTCGGTACGGGTGGTGAGGTGGTGCTGGCCGCGTAGCGCGGGGAGGTTGACCCAGTGGGCGATGAGGCGCTGGAGGGGCGCCTGGGAGTCTCCCAGGGATGTGCCGTTGCTCCAGCCTTCCTCGTGGTTGCGGTACTGGGCTGGTAGTTCCGCGGTGCCGTAGGGGCGGGCGATGTGGAGGGCCGTGTCGTCGGGAAGGGGGGCGAATGTGTGGTCGGTTTGAGGCAGTCGCCAGGCCAGGCCTGGTTTCGGAGCGAACCGGAGCTCGACGATGCCTGGTGTCTGGGTGCCTTCGGAGCGGCCGACGGACCCGTCGTGCAGGACGACGGGCGCGCCTGGGATGTTGAAGGCGTACACGCCTTCAACGGGTGCCGTTGGGTGATCTTGGGTGGAGTGAGGCATGCGTCCTTGGTTTCTTGGGTCTGCCGTTCTTGGGTTCAGCCGTAGCAGGTCGCTGTGTCCTGGCGTGCCTTTGAGGAGCGCCGGGGTGAGCGCCCTGGTGGTCGGGCGGAGCCTGTTTCTGGGTGCGGGGTGATGCGGGCAGGGGTGTCAGCGGATGCCGGCTGCGTGTTTGAAGGCTGCCGTCCGTTCCTTCTCCGCGGTCGTCTTGGTGTGGCCGTGCAGTGAGGTGCGAAGTGCGGTTGCGACGTGGCGTGCTGGCCGGACTGCTTGGCCTATCGCGGTGGCGCTGACGGCCGTCGCGGTGCGCAGGACGGGGGCGAGGTCCTCGGTGAGGCTGGCGGGGGCCGTGTGCGGGCTGGTGGTGAGAAGGCCTGCGATCAGTGAGCTGGCGCGTTGAATGCTGGTCTGGCCGTTGTGGACTGCGCGGATGAGCACGTCCCACAGGGGTGCTGGGTCGGGGCATCCGCAGGCCGTGCGTACGGCGAGGGTTTCGTCCCAGTCACGGCCGGAGATGGCGTCGGCCAGGTAGGTGGCGATGGCTTGGGATGCCTGAGGGTGTGTGGCGATCAGCGTGAGGAAGGGGGAGAGCGCTTCTTCTGTGCGGGCCTTGCCGAGTGCGATGACGAGCACGTCTTGAGAGGCTTCATTCGCGGGGTCGGCGAGCTGGGGGCAGCGCCCGCGCGCGGACGCGAGGAGAGATGCCTGTTCCTCGATGCCGATCTTGTCCCAGAGGTGTGCGGCGTCGTGCCAGGCCTCGGTGTCCTTGGTTGCCAGGAGGTGCTGGAGGAGCAGAGGCGGCAGACCGCTCTGGGGGAGGTCTTGTCGGCGGGCCACCGCCATGGTGAGGGTTCGTTCGTGGTCGGGAATGCTGGCCCAGTGCTGTGCCATCCAGTTGAGCCATTGGGCATTGACGATCGGATCTGCCGCGTAGTGCGCGGCGAAGGCGACGTTGGGGACCGGCTGTGTGCTCATCCGCCCGTAGAGGTGCTGCATGATCTGTCCAAGCCGAGCGGTGCGGGTTTCACCGTCTCGCATGAGGACGTGGAGGGTGGAGAAGATGTCGGCCTGAAGCTGGATGTGATGCTGGCTGAGTCGTGGGAGGAACTGGTCGACCAAGCTGGGGCCGGCTTGGCGGCCGGCGGAGGTAGTGGCGACGGCAGGCAGGTGCCTGCGGGCGAAGGCTCCTCGTGCGTCGTCACCGGCCAGGGAGGTGGTCAGCACTGTCAGGCAGGCGTCAGCGGCCTTGTGGGCTTCGCTGTTGTCGGTCTCGACTCGCATGAAGGCGAGGAGTGCTTGCGCCAGCGCATCAGACAGCGGTTCATCGCTGGGGTCGACTGTCGCCAGGTTCCCGGCCATGGTGCTGACGCAAGAGGTCGCGTCGTCCTGCTGCAGATCGGGCACGATCCGCACCGCGGCATTGGCCATCTGAACACTTGTGTGCGCGCTCTGGGCGACGGCCTCGGCGACCAGAGCGCTGACCTGCTGCCCTGAGGGAGCGGTGTGGTCGCCGAGGTCTCGCAGCCAGGCATGGATCTGGTCAGCTGTTCGGGCGGCGCGATCCGCATCGTCGTCGTCGGTGAGGAAGACGGCTGCGTACTGGATCAGTTCGGTTGCGACGGTGGAGCCGAACGCGGCGCCCTGCTGCATCGCTGCGCCCCATCCGTCGGCCGGGATGTCCCTGCCGAGGAGGAGGTCCATTGCGTGAGAGCGCAGTTCGTCGTTCTCGGTAGACAGCCATGTCACCGCACCGAGCATGAGCGGCCTGGTCCACTGATGGTGCCCGGCTGCATGTTCGACGATCCTGCGGACGTCGGCTGCCGGGGTGTTCTCGGAGATCCTGGCGGTCATGCCCATGAGTGCACGGAAGGCCTGCGCGGGCCACAGGGCGCGTTGGGCATCGGTCGCTTCGTCATAGGAGACGACCCATGCCCAGAGTTGCTCGCGGTCCCCGTTGTGGGTGAGCTCTGTGAAGTAGCCGGTGAGGGCGGGCCGCAGGTTGCGGGCGTGTTCCTCGGACGGGAGGTTCATCAAGGCCTGCGCCCACGCGAAGGGCGGCTGATCCCGCTCGGCAGTGTGCGCGGAGTCCCGCGGAGGGGGGTTGCCGAGGGTGTTGTAAAGGGAGGGAAGGTGTGCGCTGGGAACCAGGTCCAAAATCCCCGCGAGGTGGTGAGCCGGGACGGGGGTGGTGGAACCCTGGCGTCGGCTGGCGATGCGGTCGGTCAGGCTGAGCAGCGCCCGGCCGGTGGGGTCGGTGCCGTGGTCGAGGTGTTCGGCAAGGTCCGGGGTCTGGGCCAGCGCCTGCACGATGGCTGCCAGGGTGTTGTCGAGGTCGAGGCCTGACCGTGCCGTCTCAAGCGCCTCAGCCGCGGCCCGCAGGACCCGTTCCCGCATGCCCTGGGCTTGTAGACGGTCACGGAGGGCGTCGCTGTCTCGCTGGAGGAGTTCACGCTGGACTTCTGCGGCGCCTTCGCTGCCCAGGGCTCGGCTGGCGGGGGTGGAACCAAGGGTGAGCAGAGGCACGAGGTGGGTTGGGCGGCACAGGCGTGCCTTGGCCGCGGTCGTTCTCAGGTAGACCAGGCCGGGGTGCGATGTGGTGTTGAGCCGGGGTGGTGTGTCGTTGTCGTCTTGGGTGTCTTCCGCTTCGTCGTCGGCGTCGCGGACGATGGTGTACGGCGCGACGAGGGGGTCGTCCAGAGCACGGGTTATGCCCAGCAGGGCGTCGTCGAGGAGCATGAGGAGTTCGTTTTCGCGGCGAATGGCGTCGTAGAGGGTGCGATAGTCGTGCCGGAGCACCGTGAGACGGGCCAGTGTGACGGGGTGGCCGGTTACCTCGCCGGCGGCGATCCAGGTGGTCTGGTTGCCGTCCGGCTGTTCCCGCCTCAGTGCGAGGCCGTAGTCGGTCAGAAAGCTGTTGAGGAGGCGAATGGCGTGGCGGGGGTCGCGTACCCCGGGGTGGATGAGGGTCTCGAGAACGTCGCGGACCGCTGAGATGCCTCCGAGCCGGTCGATGAGTTCGTGCGGAGTGGGCTCGGTGATCAGGTGCTGGATGTACTGCCTGAGGTCCGATTCGTGGTGGGCCGGCAGGGTGAGCCGGACAGTGAACAGCTTGTTCAGGTACTCCTGGGCGGCTTCCTCTGTGGCTTTACGCTCGGAGGCTTTGCTGGGGTTCTTGCCGGTGTGGGGTGGGACTGCGGGGGCGTGGGCCAGCCCAGGGCGGACGCCGACGATGGCTTCGCGGACGATGTCTTCGTCGCAGGACAGCAGGAACACGGGCGAGTGGGCGCGCTGGGTTCCCGTCAGCAGAAGGCTGCGTACGGTGGCGAGCGCTTCGAGGACCTCGGCCGCGGCCAGGCGGTCGATGTCATCGATGGCGATGACGAGGCGTCGGTCGATGCTGTCGATCAGCCTGGAAAAGACCTGCTCAAGGTCGTCAGAGGATTCTGGGCGCGGTGTGGTGAGCGTGATCTCGTACTTCTTCAGCGCTGAGAGGGCACCGTCCTTGGCGGCTGCCAGGACGCATGCCACGACGGCTGCCCCTGACAGCGACGTGGTCAGCGGTCTCGCACCAGGGGAGGCGAACCAGGTCCCCACCGGCACGCCGACCCCGCGGCCGACGGCGTGGCCGATGAGAACCGCAGCGGCGCCGAGGGCCCAGATCGCGATCAGGCACCCGAGGATCCAAGTAAACGCGGCACCGATCGCTTTCGCGTGACTCCTCCGGCTGGCTTTGCCCGGGATGTCGGACGTGGGGTTCGGGCGGGGTGCTGTCCGCTGCCGCCCGGCGTCCAGACACGCTCGTCCGGACTCCCACTGTTCCTTCTTGATGAGCTTCTTGCCCAGGGCTTCGTCCAGGACTCCGTACAGCAAGCCTCGGGCACGAGCGGTACCGGTGTGGCGCTCGGCGCTGAGGTGGAGGACTGCCCACTCCTTGTCGCCTTGCAGTTCGGCATCCAGGAGCCGCACGACGGAGGACTTGCCGCTGCCGAACGGGCCCAGCAGCCCGACGGCCAGGGGCTGACGGCTTCCCCTGACGATGGTGAGGAGCTCCCGCGCGACGGATTGGTGGTCAAAGCGGTCCTGCTTGTGCGATGTGATCGCGCAGTCCTCAATGATCCACGGACGCTGTGGTGCCATATCGTGCCGCTCCGCTCCAAGCCCGGTCCAAAAGGGTGAACGGATGATACGAGCCGGCACTGACAATCACAGGGCACAAGCTGGAAGAAACAGGTCCTGCAGGGCCGGATCCCGGCTCCGCACGCCTGGCAGCCAGCTGCAGGCCTCTAACGTCAGTCCACTCCACCGCACTCTGAGTCTCGGCCCGCCTGCTCACATGCCCGGCCTAGCGGTTCCTTCCTTCTTCCTCTCCGGACAGCACCGCCAGAGCCCCCCTGGGCAGTCTGGCTCAGCCCAGGACCAAGCACAGAGGAGGGGCGGGGCCGATGTGTCGCGCCCTCGCCGGCGCTGTCGGCACAGGACACGAGCTTTGCCGCTTGGCACCGGCCCGGGGTGCTCGTGCTCAGCTTGAGATCGGATAGCTGGGTCACGGCAACACGGACGCGGCTACTCGACCACACATGTGTCACCGAGCGCTGCAGTTGGCACAGCTCGCCACGTACGACGCTCATCGTCTCGCGCGTGGCTGCTGAGCAACGTCGTGGCGCTCCTGCGTGTCCGACCAAGCGTCGTGTCGGCTGTCTGCCGATTCGATACGTTGCCGGCATGGACGAGCGCTCTGACCACAGTCTCCGTTTCCTCCCGGCGCCTGAGCTGGCCAACGGGTCTGCCTTCTCCGTCGCGTTGACCGACCTTGGCGAACCGGGCGTCCGCGCCTTGGGCCTGTTGCGATCGGCAGAAAGGCTGCTGACAGATGAGCAGGAATGGGAGCGGCGGAGTGAGATCGTGATCTCTTGCTGCCGCGGCGCGGTGGAGGGTCTGCTGAAGCTCGCTGGCGCGGAGTCGGAGTTCGCCGGCACGGGGAGTACGGGGGCGGAAGCTCTCCGCCAGACTCAAGGAGCTATTGAAAGCCCACAGACCCTCCGGGGTGCTGGAGAGGCTGGAGGCCGAGCTCGACACAATCGGTAGCCTCCCGTCCGAACTCACCTCGGACGATGCTCTGTTCAACAAGCTGAGAGCCGTGGTGGCGGCCCGTAGCCGGTACAGGGCCCCGGTGGCGAACCCGTCAGCCGTGTTCGAAGCACGGGCTGCTCTGGCAGCTGAGGTTGATGCCCTGGATGCTCTTCCGGACCGGCTGTCCGAAGGCGACGCGGTCTTCGTCAGACTCCGTGACCTGTTCGAAGCCCGCAAAGCCCATGAGACCTTCCTACGGGGGAACGATCTGGCCGCCGAGTTCGAGGCGGTCGAAGAAGCATTCGCCGCGTTCACGTACGAGCAGGCCAATGCCTGGAAGTTCCGGGCGCGGAAGGTCAGCAAGCTGGTGCGTCAGCAGACTCGCAGGGAACCGGGCGCTGTCGAACTCCAGGCCATCAAGGCATGGTCGGACTTCTACCAGGACGCCAATGTGACGGTGCATGGCGAGTCCGCCGACGTCGAGCTTGCCTCCTCGACGTTGCGCAAGATCATCGCAGCCATCGAGCAGCTGTTCGTAGACCTTCCAGCCCGTGCGCCGCGGCTACGCGAACTCGTCAGCCTCACCCAGCCCACCCAGGAAGAGGCCGACGAAGTCTCAAGGATCACCGACCCAAGAGCCAACCGCTACTTCTTCGAGAAGGCCACCAGCGCGGCATGGATCGACCTGCTCCCGAAAGAAAGGCTGCGGCCGGAGAACAACAAGTGGACCGCTGCTCCTTATCTCGAACGTCTCGCGGCTGAGGACCCCCAGCGCGTGCTGGCATGGCTCGACGCCGAACTCGACGAGATCACGAAGCTGGGTCCTGCCGCTACAGCGCAGACCGTACGCCTGGCCCGGGTGGTCGGCGCCGCCGCGAGTACGTTCGTCCTGCGGCTTGTGAAGACCAGCGAGTCCGAGGGCTTGCTGCTCGACATCCACTACTGGGCGGTCGAGGTTCCCACGCAGGCACGGAACGGACAGTGGGTCAACGTGGTCACCCGCGTTCTGAAGAGCGCAGCAGCCACCAGCTGGCTGGATCCCTGGGAGGCACAACAAGCTCTGGAGCATCTCAAGGCGGCCGGGGCCCGGACTGAGGACGGCGGGCCGGAGATCTCGGTGGCGAAGGGAGTACGCCAGGGCCTGGCGGAGGTGATGGCGACTGCCTTGCATTCTCCCGACGGTGCCAGCGCAATCGAGGTTGAGAACGACCTCCGGTCGGTTGACACCACGCATCCAGGCGAATCGCTGGTGCGGCTGATCGCACGAGCATGCTTGGACTTCGCGGAGTACGAGGCGAGATACGGACTTGGTCTCGATGTCCGTACAGGACAGTGGTCCAGCCGGCTTCCCGCAGGGCCGGTGCTCGACCGGCTGGTCGCGGTGCACCTCCTGGAGGTCCCGCCGGGGAACGATTCGGACGCCTGGTGGAAGGCGGCGCTCGACGTCATGTCACGGCTTGGCGCCTTGCCGAGGACGACGGCAGACCTCTCGGACTTCCTGCGTGCCGTGGACAACGCCTGCTCCGAGGCTCAATCGCTTCACGTGGAGGCAGCCTTGGCAAATGGTCTCGGCGCCCCGCCGGACGCGGCCGGTCTAGAAACCGGCCTCCAGGCGATCGAAGATCGCAAACCGCTGCCCTCGGTCCGGACCTGGTTCATGGTGTGGTCGCTCTCGCCTGTCCTGCCAGCGTCGGTCCTCGCTCCCTGGCAGCCCGTCCTGGACCTCTTCGTCGAGCGGTTCGGCACTCCTCCGGACCGGCCCGCACCACGGTGGGAGGTCGTCTCGGTGAAGCGGGTACCCGAGGACGGATTCGCCGAGCTGTCCGCCGCAGCTGGTTCCGGGGGAGCCGTCGCCGCCGCTCGCATGCTCGTCTCGGAGGCAGGTTCGGACGACACCAATGGTGAGCGGGACGATGAAGGCGTCCTGCTGTCCACCCTGGTCAGCCAGGCTCCTGAGACCTGGATGGCCGACCCGGAGCAGATTTCGGCCGAGCTTTCGGATCTCGGCCTGCAGGCCGCCTACTTCGCCGCCCTGGAGAACCAGATCACCACCGGCCGGGCGTCCGCCGACCCTGAGGCCATCCGCCGCACGGTTCTCGCCCTGTGGGGCCTCATCCCTGTCGCGGATTCCCCTGCGACAGACACCGAAGCAGCCCAGCGCCTTGAGCGCAGCTTCTGCCGTCTTCTCTATACCTTCTGGTCCCGCGACCTCGATCTCGGCGAGACCGCGGCCGAGGTCGCCGTCTGGCTCGACGGCACCGTCGCAGCGTGGACCGCTCCCACTCAATCGACGGCCGACCCCGCTGGCCTGATGTCGAATTCTGTCGGGGGCCTCGCACTCCTTGCCTTGATCCGTTGGGGTAGCCACCGTTCCCGTCGTGAAGGCGCGCCTCCCGTGGAGATGACCACACGCCTCGACGCCATCCTCGACGCCGCCCCCGACGACCGAGCACTCGCCGCCATCGGGTGGGACCTCACAGCGCTCCACCGCCATGCCCAGCCTTGGTTTTCCGAGCATCGCGCCGAGCTTCTCAGCCTCGACGAGACGTGGCGGCCCGCTCGCACCTGGCTCCGGCACCGGCCGGTCGACGTGGATGTGTTCGGCCAGATCGATCCCGCCCAGCTGCAGGCTCTCCTGTGCCTCCCCGGCGTCGACCAGGAAGCCTGCGCGCACGCCTTCCTCACTGCCCCGGACGTCTTCGGACCGATCGAAGGCTTCGTATCGGCCTTGGCTCAGGGGGACGCCGGACCAGCTGCGGTTTCCCGCCTGCTCTCTCGGACAGCGAGGATTCTGCCCAAGGACAGCAGCGGGGAAGACCTGATCGAGCACGCGCTCCGCTTCTGGCGGGCCGTGCTCGCCCTGGAGGTACCGGAAAGCCACGCTCACCTGCACGGTGCAGGCGCCTTTTCCTTTGCCACGGGCCTGGACGACCGAACATGGCTGGAACTGACCCGGCGCACAGTGGAGCAGACTCCACTCGTGGAAGTGCCGGACCACGTCGCCCGGCGGGCCGCCCGGCACGCGGAGTCAGCAGACGCTCGCGCGATCCTGACAGGTCTTCTGCCGCTGTGTGACGGCGCCGTGTCCTCGGACCTGGCCCCGTATCGCGGCAGCGAGATCGTACGGAACGCGTTCTCCATGTGGCGGGCCGGTGCTCCCGGCGGCGTGGGACGAAAGGCACTGGGCGAGGCTCTAACCCTCCATGGTGGCATCGTCGATGCCGCCGTCGATGAGTAGACCAGCAATGGAACACGTCGCCCACACCGACCGGCTCTGACTTGCAGCAGATCGGTACTTCATTGATCACCAGCGCTCTACTGCGCCGAGCAGAGCGCACAGTCGCGGTGGTCACTCTGTAGCCCGCGAGGCGCTTCGACGACCCGCGGGTAGAGAGCGAAGAGCAGCAACAAGGTGCCCTTCGGCAACAAGCCTGCCGTTGCGGCACTAACGTGCTGAGGATCGGTACCGCGTCCTGGGCCGGTGGGGGCTAGAGGCCGAACTCGATGTGCTGGACGTCAAACAGGCGCACTTCCTCCAGGCTCCCAGCCCGCGTTCCTTGGTTCTGGAAGTAGGTCTCCTTGAGCCCTTCGGCAGCGATCTGCTGGAGTTGGTGCTCGGAGGCGCCCTGGTCCTGCGCTGTGAACAGGCGCTCGGCGAAGCGCGGTGGCAGCGCCACGGTGAGGTGGCGTTCGCGGGCCTCGTCCGTGGTTCCGACGGGTGCGCTGTAGCCGAGGCGTCCCTGGACGTCGATGACGAGGCCGCTGCTCGTGCCGGCGGTCTTCTTCGCCTGCGCCTTCACGCGGGGCTGCCACCGCTTCCTCACCTCGCCGGACAGTCGGGCTGCGAGGTCCGGCCGGGGGTTTTTGAGTTGGTTCTTGATGTAGCGCTCTACGGTGCGCTGGGAGATTCCGAGGGCCTGGGCGGCGGCCTTGGTTCCTTTCAGCTGCTTGACCAGGAACCGCATCTGCGCGCCCGCGCTCTTGGGTACCGGGCGTGTGACGGCCTGTTCCAGTGCGTTGTCGAGTCCCTCACCGACCGACTTGGTCATCTTTGGTGTCCCCTACTCCCCTGTGTCGGCGGTGGTGACGTCGCCGGTCTTGATGCAGCGGGCCAGGTTCAGCTCCGGTGCCTGCGCCCGTTCGCGGAGCTCTTCGGCCCACAGGGTCGTCTGGGTGCCTTCGTGCTTGACCATCCCGGGTGACACACCGAGCCGGAACGACCCGGGCACCGTCTTGTTCGTATCGTCATAGGGCAGGACGTCGAGCGGGGAGGGTCCATCGGCCGCGTAGACGGCGCAGTCGGACAGCACAGCGACCGGGTAGCGGCCGGTGGCGGCGGCCAGTGCCACCATCTTGCGGTGCATGCCGATCCGGGCGCGGGAGATCACGACGGCGCGGATGTCCGGGCGCCACGTCGGCCGTGCGAGGGCCGGCCAGGGCTGCCCCGGCCGCCAGCCTCCGCCTCGCGCCCTCTCCTGGAACTTCCCGATGCCGTTCTTGACCGTCGACTTGATCGCGTCCAGGACGATCACCATCGCGGCATCGCGCTGCTTGTAGCCGTCCATCGCCGCAAGCAGTTCCTGGGGCGTCAGGTTCTCGGTGACGCCGAGGTCGGCCATCGTCGACACATAGGCGTCGCGCAGCCGCTTGTACCAGCCGTCGAGGTAGCGGCCCGATGCCAGGCGGATCCAGGCCTCGGTGGGGGCGACGTCGTAGCCGAGTTCGGTGGCGTAGGCGACGGTCGGGGTCGCGTACCAGGCGGGCCCTTCGGGGCGCAGTCCGGTCGGGGTGAATGGGCTGGGCAGGAGATCGCCGTCGAGGGTGTGCCACTGCTTGCCGACCTTCACGCGGGTCAGGTCGACGTGGGAGAGGTCGACCAGCCACGAGCCAGGTGTCTTCGCGTCGAAGGCGGGGTTGGTGACGTGGATGGGCGGTGTGGCGAGGCCGACGACCGCGCCGTTGGCGCTGGCGGCGAAGGCCATGTTCACGTCGATGCCGACGAGGTGGCGTCGCATGCACTCGTCGTCGGTGAGGGGGCGCGCCCAGTCGTAGGCCTCTTCGAAGAGTTTCTCGGCCGGGGTCCGGACGTGGAAGCGGGGCAGGTGAGCGAGGACGGGGTGGCCGTCAGTCGCCTCGCAGGGCGGTGGGTCCATCGGCTCCCTGCCCAGGGATCCGGGGTTGTGTTCGCTGTGACGCTTGCCGCTCTCGTCCGGGGCGGAGGCTCGGGTGGGCGGGTGCAGGGCGGTCATCAGCTCCAGGCCGGTGACGGCGGTGGATCCTCGTGGGGTCATGACCCGGGTGGCGTACGTACCGAGGACAGCCGCGAGTTCGGCAGGAGGAAGGTCTGAGGCGTGGCCCCAGCTGCGGGTGTCGAGCGCGTTCCACGACGGAATGCACAGCTGGACGCAGGAACGGCGGCCGCCCTGAGCGGGGCGGTAGATCCGTGCCCAGGGGCCGAGACCGCGCTTCGTCAGCTGCCATTGCGCCCGGGTCAACTGGGCGATCGCTTTGTGGGCGTCTGGCAGGCGCCCGGCGAGACGCTCCTCGTCAGTCAGCTCGGTGGGCAGGCCGAAGTGCTCGAGTGCGGCCCTGGTGAGGACGAGGACGGGGTCGGCGTCCTTGCCCGAACCGGTCAGCCGCGCCGCTCCGAGCTTCGCGTCCGCCAGCGTCCATTCGACCAGCAAGGGCAGTGTCCTCGCGGGCACTTCCAGGACCAGACCGCCCACGCAGTACGCGAGGGCCTGGCCCTCGTCGTCAATGTCGACGACGGCCAGCGGCCCGTTCACGAACCGGGGGTCGGCAACGGCCATGGGCGGGGTGTTCACTCGTGCGGCGTGCTGCACGCTCGGGCGCCGCGATGGCGTCGGATGGGCGGCGGCTGCCGGCCTGGGTGCTGCCTCGGGCCTCGTGGGCCGCTCGGTCGCCGGAGCGACAGGCGTCGGGGACGGGGACGGGGACGGGGACGGGGCTGTGAATGCCTCTGGCACTGGGGCGGGATACCTCTCCGCCCACCCCTCCAGCAGACGCTGGTACGGCGCGCGGCGCGGGGGGCGCGGCTCACTCCGGCCTGCCTCCCAGTTCTTCACCGTCTGTGTAGTCGTCTCCAGAACCTGCGCGAGCCGTGCCTGCGTGATCCCGGCCGCCTCACGCAGCCGCGCCCGCTCCATAGGGGCTGGCATCGCCGGCTCACCCGCCAGCAACGCATCCACGGCATCGAACAACTCATCCTGGGTCGCCATACTTCAGAACCTACCACAGATTTACCTTCTGATTTACCCTTTGATTTAACTCTCTTTCGGGTGGTCCCTGCGGTGGGGGCCGTCAGCGGCAGGTCCATCGCATGTCGAAGGCCTCAAGTGCTGCACGCTGCTGGTGCGGCTCCGACGCCCGCCTGCTCACCACTCTCCTGCACCGCATGCGTCGCACAGGCGACCGCCAAGGGCTCGCCACCATGTGCGTCGGCGTCGGCCAGGGCACCGCCGTCCTGGTCGACAGCGACTGACCACTCACTCTTCGATTCCGTAAGGGAGTACCCAGATGAGCCGCTTCACGGGCAAGATCGCCGTGGTCACGGGCGCAGCCCAGGGCATCGGTGCCGCCACCGCGCACCGCCTCGCCGAGGAAGGCGCGTCCGTCGCCGTCGTCGACCTGAGCGCTGACCGGGCGCAGGCGACCGTCGACGCCATCGCCGCCAAGGGCGGCACCGCTCGGGCATATGGCTACGACGTCTCCGATTTCGACGCCGTCGAGGCTGCCTTCGAGCAGGTCGTCGCGGACTTCGGCACCCTTCACATCCTTGTCAACAACGCTGGCGTCACGCGCGACAACCTCTTCTTCAAGATGCCGAAGATCGACTGGGACACCGTTCTCGCGGTCAATCTGACCAGCGCCTACAACTGCTCCTACGTCGGGCAGCGTTACATGACCGGGTAGCGGTACGGAAAGATCGTCTCGCTGAGTTCCCGTTCCGCCCTCGGCAACCGCGGCCAGGCCAACTACGCGGCCGCCAAGGCCGGCATCCAGGGGCTCACGGCGACACTCGCCATCGAGCTCGGGCCGTTCAACATCAACGTCAACGCCGTCGCTCCTGGCTACAGCGCTACGCCGATGACGGCGGTCACCGCCGAACGGGTCGGCTCCGACGCCGAGGAACACCAGCGGCTCGTCGCCGAGCGCACCCCGCTGCGCCGTGTCGGGCAGCCGGAGGAGGTCGCCTCCGTGGTCGCTTTCCTCGCCTCTGACGACGCCTCGTACGTCAGCGGCCAGACGCTGTACATCAATGGCGGGGCGCGCTGAGCGCTGGCGGTGTGTTTGTCTCGGTGGTCGCTGAGCGCCGTGAAGCCGAAGGCACCTTGTGTCTGTCCGAGGGGCTGGTGGATCAGGCGTCGGCCGCGGGGAGAAGTGAGCGTGTCGAGGGTCCTTAGAACCGCTATCGGAATGACTTCAGGCGTCGCCAGCAGATGAGTGAGCAAGCGAGGCTGAGGAACGCTTCGTGGATGTCGTCGCGTACTTCCCAGCGGATCCGCAGCCGGCGGAACCAGTGCAAGTGGGCGAAGGTCCGCTCGACGACCCAGCGGTCGGTGCCGAGGCCTGATCCGTGGGGAACTCCGCGTCGGGCGATGACGGGTTTGACGCCCAGGGCCCAGACGAGTCGCCGGTACTTGTCGTGGTCGTAACCGCGGTCGCCCAGCACGGTGTCGGGCCGGCGGCGGGGGCGGCCGCGCTTGCCCCGGACCGGCGGGACGGCCTGCAGGAGGGGAATGAACTGCGTGACATCGTTGCGGTTGCCCCCAGTCAGGGTGGCCGCAAGCGGAATGCCCGTGGCATCGGTGATCAGGTGGTGCTTGCTGCCGTTTCTGCCCCGGTCAACAGGGCTTCGTCCAGTCTTGGAGCCCCCTTTAACGCCCGTATGTGAGAGCCGTCGACCACGGCGCGGGAGAAGTCCAGAGCGTCCGCTCCGCGGAGACGCGCGAGGGGAGTCTCGTGCAGCCGCGGCCAGACGCCGGCTTCGGTCCATTCCGCCAGGCGGCGCCAGCAGGTCATGCCTGACCCGAAGCCCAGTTCCTGCGGGAGGTGTTCCCAGGCGATCCCGGTGTGCAGCACGAACAGGATGCCCTGGAACACCAACCGGTCCGGATGCCGCTTCCGCCCCGGATGACGGGCCCGACGCTCCACCCTCGGCAGGAGCGGCTCGATCACCGCCCAGAGCTCATCATTGACTTCCCACGGCTTCCGCCGAGCCACCCGGCACCCCCCGATCAACGCTCGGAGGGCCATCCAACCAGCCCGAAGATCATTTCGTTAGGGGTTGTTAGAGCGTGCTCGCCCCCGTGCGCTGGGGCCGGTGGGTGTGGCTTCGGTTTCGGTACACCCTCAAGTCCACGGCAGCTGGTGCGCTCGGCGCCTGCCGTCCGGTGGAACTGTCGTAGGTGTTCGGCGCCTCGCCTGTCACGGAGATGACCGGGGCTGGGGGCGCGCAGTGATGAGGAAGAAGGGCTCCTCCGGAAGGAATTCGGGCATATGGCGACCCGGGAGGGTTCGGCAAAGGCAAGCTGTGTGAGGGGCGGAGGGGGCTGCGACTCGCGCGAGGTACGTGCGCGCGGACCGTGGTCGGCATGTGAGAGGGGGCCTGGTGGATTTCGGGCGTGGAACGCGCGCGGATGCGGCTGGAGCGGATGAGGGTCTGCTGCACGACGAGGGGTTGATCCGTCGGGCGAAGGCGCTGGCGTGTACGGCTCCCCTGCATGACCTGGACGCGAACAAGGGCATGGTGGAGTGGGCCGATGCCCGGGTCTACCAGATGGCGGAGATCGGCCTGCACACGATCGACCAGGTGGCCATCGCGATGGATTTCGACACCGGTGCCAGCCGGCGTCATGTCCTGAGCCGGGTCCAGCGGTTTGTGGCCCGTCAGGCGCCCGAGCGTTCGGATGAGGAGCACGCCCGGGTGGCACGCTGGGTACTGGACAGTCTGATCAATCTCGGTGACGTCGAGCGGGCGTTTCGCCGTCCCTACGGCGCTGTGGACGCGACGGGTGTCTACCGGGTGCTGGTGTTCCCTTTCAAGCTGATCGTGGAGCGTCGCGACAGTGCCGGCGTGCTGTATCTGCATGCCTCGCATGAGGCGTTGAACGTTCTGGTCGGCGCGCTGGACACAGATGTGGAGTCTGCCCAGGAGGCTGCGGAGGTCAAGCTCGCGAACCTGATCAGGCGCGGGCGGCTCACGGACGCGAAGCAGGTGGCGGAGCAGGCGAGGGTCCGCACCATCCAGTACGGGGAGTTGATCCATGCTCAGTTGGAGGCGACCCGGCGCAACATCCAGGCGGTGGACTGGAGGGAGAAGTTCCCGGAGCTGCTGAGCGAGGCGCTGGCGCATGTCCAGGAGCGGGTGCGTGCGGAGCGGGCGATCGCCAGGAACATGGCCGAGGCCCGGGATGAGGCGGTGAACCCGGTGCGCAAGCGGCAGGCTGCGGAGCTTGTCGACATCGTCGAGGATTGCATCCGGCGTCACATGCGCCTGCAGCAGCGGCTGCTGGAAGCGCGGGGGGTGTTCCGCGCGGAGCAGGACCGTCAGCAGTTTTCGGTGCAGCCTCACCGGTCGACGTTCGATCTGTTCGGGCAGTTGCTGCGTCCCGCTTTGGATCTGCCGGTGTCGGATGCGGTCGGGGCCGTCGACTGCTTCTTCAGCCGGTCGGCCGGGCCCGCCGTGCCGGATCTTCCGTATCTGGCCACTCTGGTGCCCGCGCTGCTGCGTCCGGCGCCGGAGCCGCCCCGGTTCGCAGGGCGGGTGGAGGAGCCGGAGGTGGAGCGGCTGGAGGAGACCACGCGCTTCACTGCCGCGCAGTGGGAGATGGCCGAGCAACTCCTGCATCTGCCTGGGGAGGTCCGCTCGCTGTCGGGTCTGCTGGAGGAGGCGGCCCTGCTCGATGCGGGCCTGCCCGCGCTGGTGGCGCTGCTTGGGCTGCACGCCTACAGCCCAGATGCTGGTGCCGCGCAGCGGCGCGGACAGGACCAGGTGCGGGTGGCTGTACGAGCGGATGCCGCCTTGGACAGTGCCGGCTTTGCCGGCGACGACTTGTGGCTGACGACAGCGCGCGTGCAGCAGCCTTTACCGGACGGCTCGGACCAAGCAGGGCAGGCACAGGACACGGAGGCGGGGGCATGAGCCATGCGGGTGTGTACGGTCAGGACGACGCCGAGGCCGCGACCCGGCTGATCGGCTTTGCGTTTCGGCCGCGGTTGCTCCCGCACCGGGACGCGGAGTATGCCGCTTTGGTGCGGCGTTTCGACGAGGAGCCTGCCTTCGAGGACCTGGTGCGGCGCTGCGCGACGGGTCTGGGCCTGCAGGTCCTTGGGGTCACTATGCGCGCGGGCGCAGTGGTCGTGCCGGTTCCCGGTTCGGTGTTCGAGACCCGGCTGGAGAGCTACGCGCGCCAAGCACGGCAGAGTCACCAGCGTGAAGCGGAGCGGGTCTTGCACGGCCTCGCACATCTGGCGATCGCCGCGCTGTGCTTCCCTCGGCCTCAGGACCTGGCGGACGACAGCTATGTGGGGGCGGTAACGGCCGCCGTGGTCGACAAACACGTGCGCCACACGTGTCAGGAGCTGGCCGAACGGTCAGCCGAGGCGCAGGAGAACAGTGACGCGCCCTTGGAGGCACCGGAGCTGGAGCGCGCGTGGCGGGCCTATGCGCGCAGGTCGGAGGCCGGTGAGACGACCAGCGGGCAGGTGGCTGCGACGACGACGGAGGCGATTGTCGGCAAGGCCCTTCGCTACCTGGTCGACAAGGGGCTGCTCACCGAGAGCGAGAACCTGGAGCTTGCGGTGAAGGTCTACCGCACCACCGGCCGCTACCAGCTGCAGGTCCGTGAGCTGGCCGCGGTCGATGTGTATCGCGAGCTGCTGCTCCTGGGCGTAGTGCCGCCCGCTGACGTCACGGAGTCGCTGCGCGTCACTGGCGACGACGGCACCCTCTACTAGGCGGGAACCAAGCCATCATGTACGAGCTGTCCCGTATCCGTGTGTGCTCGGCCGGCCCGGCGGGTGCCCGGTTCAAGGATGTCATCCTGGACTTCTCCGGTGCGGGGCTGCCGGTCGCCGCCGTTCAGGACAACCTGTTCGACGCCGCTCCTCAGGTGGTGCGTCCGTCGCCGGCGAGTGTGGTGTTCCTGGAGAACGGTGGCGGGAAGTCGGTCCTGCTGAAGCTGCTGTTCTCCGTCGTCCTGCCGGGCCGCAGGCAGGTGAGGGACGCTCCGGACCCGCGTCTGCTGGAGGATTATGTCCTGGCGCGGGACGTCTCCCACATTGTTCTGGAGTGGATGCACAGCGTCACAGGGCGGCTGCTGGTCACCGCCAAGGTCCTGTGCTGGAAGGACCAGGTCGTCTCGACCGTTGCCGAGAACCTCGTCGAGCATTGGTATGCGTTCCACCCCACCGACACGCTCGGTCTGGACACTCTTCCCATCGTCGAGGACGGCCAGTACCGGGCTATGGCGTCCTACCGGGAGTCGGTGAAGGAACTCGGCGTCCAGGATCAACGGCTCCAGATGAACTGGCCGAAGTCCCATGAGGAGTGGACGGAGCTGCTGGGACAGCTCGGACTCGACCCGGAGCTCTTCCGGTATCAGCGGGCCATGAACCGGGACGAGGGCGAGGCTGTTCACGCGTTCACGCTTGACTCCGACGGCGGGTTCGTCGACTTCCTCCTCAAGGCCGTGCACGACCACAAGGGCCTCAACGAGCTTGCCTCCCTGGTCTCCACCTATGCCCATCAGCTCGCTGGGCGCAAGGACCTGCTGCTGGAACTGGACTTCGTGGAACAGGCCATGACACTGCTTGAACCGTTGGTCGAAGCAGCGGACGCGGTGAACGCGGCCCGTGTCCACGTGCAGCAGACGGGCAAGGAGGTCGCGGCCTTCAACGGGCAGGTCCGAGCCCGCGTTCGAGGTGACAAGGACCGCCTGGAGCTTTTGCAGCGCCAGGAGCACAACTGCGACGTAGAGGCCACCGGCGCAGCCGGCCTCACGCGTCGCTGGGCTGCGACGGTGGCGCGGCAGCGGTACAGGCTCGCGCAGTTGCGGTTCACTCGGGCCAAGGGCCATGTCGAGGAGACCGCCCGCAGCACCCTGGACGCGAAAGCCGTGGTGGAGGGTTGGAGGGCGACCGGGCCAGCGCATCGGCATCTGGCGAAGTCGGCGGTCGCCAGGGGCCTGGCATTGGTGGTGAAGCAAGGGGAAGCGGGGGCTGAGCCGGCGTTTCAGGCCCGGCAGCGGTCCGCAGAGGCACTCGCCCGGGGGCTGCTAGGGCTCCAGGGCCAGGCGCAGAGGGCACAGGAGCAGCAGCTCGCAGAGGCACGCAAGCACCAGGGGGCCGAGAGGGAGGCCCGGCTGGCACGTGAAGCAGCGCTGAAGGAAGCCGAGCGGGCCGAGGGGCAGGCCACTGAGCTGCTGGGGCGGGTCGCTGCGGCGCAGGCTGAGGCCGAGCAGGCTGTCATGGACGGGCTGGCGCCCGCCGCCGGCCTTGTCCCCCAGGCAGCAGCGGATGCCCGGCAGGCTGTGGTCCGCGCGGCGGACAGGATCAACGCCCTGGAACGGGAACAGGAGAGCGTCGACCGTCGGCAGGACGATGTCCAAGGGACTCTGTCCGTTGCAATCCGCGAGGAGGAGGCTGCGCGAGGTCGCCGTGGCCAGACGCAGCGGCTGCTGGAAAGCGCTGTGGCGCGGACCTCGGCAATCGAGATGGTGCCCAGGGGTGCGGAGTTGCTGGGGGCGGCGGTGCGCTTGGAGGCGGACGCGGAGGTGTTGCTGGAGCGGCTGGGGGCGGCCATCGCGGAATCGGAGAGGGAAAGAGTCGCGCTGCGGGTCGAACAGGCTCGTGATGATGTGGCCCGGCTGGCCCTGCAGGACGGCCACCTGCTGCCTCCGCCGCAGGTCGTGGTGGACGCCTGTCGGCTCCTTCAGCAGTCCGAACCCCGCATTGATGCCTGGCCGGGCTGGAAGTACATCGCGCAATTGCCGCCCGGCCAGCGCGAGGAGATGCTCGCTGGTGCTCCGCATCTGGTCAGCGGAGTGCTGCTGAACTCGGACAGCGACCAGGAGCGGGCACGGGAGGTCCTCGGCCGGGCGACGCCGACGGCCTACCACGTCGCTGTGGGCACGGTCGCGGGGCTGTATGAGGCAGACGGGGGCCCCGCGCAGGGGGTGCTGTTCACGCTGCCGTTCAACGCCGCGCTGTATGAGGAGAAGGCCGCCGAGGCCGAGCAGAAGCTCATCGAGGAGCGTTGGGCTCGCTCCGAGGAACGGTTGAAGGAGCTGCACCGCACCCAGCAGCACGACGCGGTGGTGCTGAGACGGGTCACCCAGTGGCGCGAGGACTACCCCGCTGGGACGCTGGCGGAACTGCGGGAAGAGCACGCGGCCGCCGTCAGTGCCCTGGCGGAGGCCGAGGAGGTGACTTCGGGGCAGCGCCTGGCCATGGAAGCCTTGACGGAGCGCCGTGAGGATATCCGCGGTGAACTCGGCGACACGCGGCAGGATCACGAGCACTGGCAGAAGGTGAGCCGCCGGCTGGCCGGTCTCGGCGAGCGGCTGGCGCAGATCCCGGCATGGCGTGAGCAGGCTGCGGCCGCCCAGGAGCAGCGCGGCATCCACGAGGAGAAGGCCGAGGAAGCCCAGGGCATTGCCGATGAGCAGCGCCGGGCCGCCGAGGGCCGGCAAGCGGCGGGCGATGAGCAGCGCCGGGCCGCCGCTGCGGCCGCCCAGGAGTGGGCCGAGCTGCCTGGTGTGCAGGAGATGCTGTTCGAAGGTGAGCCGCCGAGCGACCCGGTGCCGGTACTGCGAGAGGCTTACAACAAGGCCAAGGACGACTTCGACAGGGCGGCGGTCCCTGGAGAGTTGCGTGCGCGGCTTGTCCGGGCTGAGGAGGATGCCCAGGAGGCAGCGGCCGTGTTCTCCGCGTTGCCGCAGGCGGACCGGGACAAGGCCCTGCGGTTGCTGCAGACGCCCGAGGCGCTGGACGAGCGCAGCCGGGCCGAGGCGCTCGAACTGGCCCTCAGAGCGCTCGCGGCGGCAGAGACTGCGGACAAGCGGGCCGCAGAAGAAAAGGGCAGGCACGAGAATGCCCTGAGCGAGCGGCGCCAGGAGTTCCGCGAGCAGACCGCCGACGGCACCGAGCCCATGCCGCCCGGCGACGTGCCGGACACCATCGAATGGTGTCTGGAGACGGTGGCGGACGCGGAGAAGCAGTACGCAGTCGCGCGGACAGCCGAGGCGGCCGCGCTCTCACAGCAGGAGGCCGCCGCCGAGCAGACGAGACGGGCCAAGGACGCGGCCGAGACCTTCGAGCGGCTCTCGCAGGTGCTGACGGACGCGGCCGCGGAGCCAGATGCCGTCCCCTACGCGGGCGACGGCGACGCCGTCTGGAGGGACCACCTGCGTCTGGACGCTGCAGCCAGGAAAGCCAAGGAAGATCTCAATCACACGGAGAAGACCCTGCGTAGGGCTGCGGAGCACAGCCGACGGCACGCCGCGGGTGACCAGTACTCCCGCCTGACCATCCCGGTGCGGCAGCAGATCATCGAGCTGTCCGCCGAGCAGACCGCCGAGCACGCGACGAAGTGGCTGGCCGCGCTCCAGACACGCAGGCGGAACCTCAGCGACGAGATCGACGAAGTGAATCAGCACCGGCAGACCATCGTCGACCATCTCAAGGGCGAGAGTGACAAGGCCCTGTCCCTGCTGCGCTCTGCCCAGCGGCTGTCCAAGCTTCCGCAGAGCCTGGGCGACTGGGCCGAGGAGGAGTTCATCCAGTTCTCCTTCCATCCGCAGCCCGACGAACTGCTCCTGCCTCGTCTGGGCGAGCTCGCGGAGGAAGCCGCGACCGGCCGCACCGGCGACGGACGCAAAGTGGCCCGCGACGGGCTGTCGCTGATGTTGCGCGCGGTCCACACCGCCGTTCCTGCCGGGTTCAAGGTCCACGTGCTCAAGCCTGACATGGTCCTGCGCACCGAACGGGTACGGGTGTCGAAGGTCAAGAACGTCTTCTCCGGAGGCCAGCAGTTGACTGCGGCGATCCTGCTGTACTGCACGATGGCTGCGCTGCGGGCCAACCAGAAGGGCCGCGAGCGGTCGCGTCACGCCGGCGTTCTGTTCCTGGACAACCCCATCGGCCGGGCGAACGCCGAATACCTTCTGGACCTGCAACGGCAGGTGGCGCAGGCCCTGGGGGTGCAGCTCGTCTACACCACCGGCCTGTACGACGAGAAGGCCCTGGGGAAGTTCCCGCTGATCGTCCGGCTGCGCAACGACGCCGACCTGCGGGCGGCACGCAAGTACCTGGTCGTCGACGACGTGTTCCGGCCGCACCTTGACACTCTTGACCCCGAGGACGGTACCGGGCGGATCGACAGTGCCAGAATCTTCCGCCGTGAGGAACCACGCGGCATCTTCGGGGGAGACGATGGCACTGCAACGCCGGGAGAATGATCTGATCGCGGGGCTGCGGGAGTGGGCTGCGGCGCACGGCCGCAGCCGCTACAAGGCAGCGCTGATCCCCCTCGACGACGTGTGGGAGGTCTTCCGCCGTGTGCCGAACCGGAATGTGGACGAGGCGTTCGAGCCGGCGGTCCTGGCCGGTGCGCTGGACACGCTGGAAGCAGCCGGTCTGATCGAGCAGGTCCAGCGGCGTACCCCGGAGAAGGTGTCTCTGCCCGTCAAGGTGCGGCTGCTGGCGCAGGCTCCGCCGCCGGTCGTTCCGCCGATGCCGATGTGGCACCCCGCTCTGACCTGGCTGGCCTCCTACTGGGCGACAGCGACTGCGAAGCAGCGGTCTGCTTATGCGGCGATCGACCGGTGGCTCAAGAGCGGAGCGGATCTGTTCCGGATCCCGTTGAGGGAACGAGCCCTGGAGATCTTCGGAACGTTCGGCAGCGCGGCTGACTTCCCCATGCCGGAGAAGACGTTCGACACGCTCGCTTCCGGGCCGCTGTTCTCGGACTCAGCCCGGCTCGACGAGCTGCTGCAAGCCTTCAGGCCTCCACCGCCATTGATCACAGAGACGTTCCCGCTGGAGGAGAGCGACAGCCACTATTGCCGCGTCGGAGCGGGCGATGTGCTGTTCGTGGTCGAGAACTCCACCACCTGGTGGTCACTGGTGGAGAGCCTGCCTGCCGATCACCGGCTTGGCTACGTCGCGTGGGGTCTGGGCGGCACCTTCCGGGCATCGATCCGTGCCATCAAGGCCAAGCATGGCATCACTCAGATCAGGTACTTCGGCGACCTGGACACCAGCGGGCTGCGGATCCCGCTGCGGGCTTCCGCCACCGCGCTCGATCTCGGGCTTCCGCCGGTGCAGCCTGCCCAGCGCCTCTACCAGGTGCTTCAGTCCTTGGGACAGCCTCATCCTGCAGCACCCAAGGAAGCCTCGGTCAGCGCCGCAACCGCCGGTGAGCTGGCCCAGTGGCTTCCCGCACCATGCCGGACGGGCGGCACACAGCTGCTGCTGGACGGAAACCGTCTGGCGCAGGAGTGGGTCAGCTACCGCTACCTGCAGCAGTCCTCTGACTGGTACGACGACGTCCGCTGACGCCACGCGACGCCCTCAATATGTGTGCTGCAGTGCGATATCACCAAGTCGAGCAGCAGCGCCGTCCGTTGTAGCGTCGCTCTGCGGACCGCTTTGACGCACCCGCCCTGAAGGACGGGGACTTGCTCCGGGAGCATCCGGTCACGGGTCGCCCGAGCAAGTCGGACAGCACCGCGTCGCCGCCCTGCGGCGCCCCGTGAGCACTTCGGAAAGAGTGACGGCAGCACGAGGAGCAGCTGATGAGTGAGCGGACTATCTACCTCGATGCGAATCCGCGTGACTGGAGGTGCCGGAAGATCCAGGTCCGGCCTCACCGCTGGTACGCCAGGGTCAATCTCGATCGCGACGGATACGTCGATGCCGCCTCCTCGGCAGATCGTGAAGTCGAGCTGCCAGACCTCTTCACCGAAGCAGTCGAGACAGTGCAGATGGCTGCTGCGGACCGGCTTCGCTATGAGGGGTACTGGGGTGGGTTTGTCTGGGGCAGCGGGCCGCGCTGGGTGGCCCTTCCTGTGCCGTATGCGGAGGTGGAGGCTGCTGTCACCGCGCTGCGGGCAGCTGAGCTGGAGCGCGACTACAGCGGGCTGCACGCGTTGGCCGGCCGGCTGGCACTGCCCGTGGATGATTGGCTGGCGCCTGGCGAGCGGGAGTTGGTGCGGGGTGTGGACTTCCACTCGACTCCTGGTGTGTTCCTGCGGTTCCTGCGCGGCGTGGCCGGACGAAGCGGTCTGCGCGTGAACGGACGGGCCACGGGTGGGAGCGTGTGGGTGCGGCCGACGCTGCCGGAGGCACAGAAGCGGCTGCGGGAGACGGCTCCCGAGCGGTTCCCCGGGTGGGTTGACCGGTGGAGTGGTCATGTGGAGCTGGATGACGTCTCCTTGCGGCCCTGGGTGGGCGGTCGGGACCGGGACCTCAGCCATCGCTCTACGCCGGTGCGTTTCCAGATCGTGGAGCCTGCGGTCGGTCATGCCTGCCGGTGCGGTGGAACTTTGGAGGAGGGGTGGAACGACGGACGTGAGCACGCCGACCACCACGCACAGTGGGCGTTGGGGCTGCGGGCGCCGAAGAACCTCGACTGGCTGGGCGACCTGGCCGTAGTGACGACCCTGTCCCCCATCGCGTGGCGCAAGCTCGTCTCCGCGGTGGCGAGAGTGCCGCAGAGGGAGAATCATTACGACTTCAGTTCCTGGTCCCACGACGGCGAGCCCGAGGAGACAGAGGACAACGTCCGGGCCTATCTGCTGAAGGCCAACGGGTACGTCATCGGCTACCTCGCGGCCCACGACACCAGCCGCCACCGGTTCTGGGACCTGACCGAAGGCTCCCCGTATGGCGAGAGGGACGACACGGTGCGGCCGAGGATCGACCTGGTCTGGGTGGCTGACGCCTACCGGCGTCAGGGCGTGGGTGCCGCGCTCGTCCAGGCGCTCGCCGACGGGTTCGGCTCCTCTGTCGTCGAGGTGTCCTGGTCCGCCCCGATCAGCAGGTCCGGCCTGCGGCTTGCGCGTCGGCTCTCACCCGGGGGTGTCTGGATGAGCTGACCCGGCTGACGCTTGAGGTGGTGGACCGCTCTGGTGGACTGAAGGAGGCGCGTGCACATCGACACCAGGGAGCGGGTAGACGAGGAGGCTGTGGCCGTCCTGCGGGTGCGAGGGCTTCTGCCGCACGAGACCCGACCCGTTTGGCTGGCTTCGTGCCGGTTCTCACCGTGCTACACCGGGGCGTGTTGTCGCAGTCCTTTGAGCAATGCGCTCTGCGGCAACATCGCGCCGCCGTCGGCGACGGCCAAGTACGCAGGATGGTGGGTGCCACTCCTGAGGTGGCACCCACCGGCTCTGTCTCATGGTGTCGCGACGCCCGACGGGTTCAGCGCCTCATCGGGGGTCGGGACGTGGTCCTGTCAGGCCCAGGGGTTGAAGGGAATGCCTGCCGGCTTGGCGGCATTGAGCAGATTGCGGAATCGGTCGCCTTTGTCAGTGGTTTTGATCGTCGCCGATCCGAAGTTCGCGTAGTTCAGCTTGTCGCGCAGCTGGGTGCTCGGCCAGGCGCGAAGCGCCGCAGTGCCCTGCGCCTGCGAGGTGACGGGTGAGGCGGGCCGTTTGTGATTCTCTGTGTGCTCCTTGATGGTGCTCGGCGGTGCGCCTGGCAGGACCCTGCGAAGTACGAGGGTGCCCACAAGACGGACCCCATGCCGATCCGGTTGATCTGCCCGGTGTGCTTCGCGCGCAGATGTCGGGCCGGCAGCACCGCATGTCCGCGGACGACGGAGAGTGCACGGGAGGCCATCCCCCACGCCCGATCCCGTCAGCTGGAGGGCGCGGCGGCGTCTTCGGCTGCCCGGGCCTTCTTGACGCAGGCTTCGTCGTAGGCGTCCGCCATTAGCCTGGGTTACCCCTACACGGACGATGGAGGTGGCCTTGAGGCCGCAGGACGTCATAGCACCGCAACGACTCAGCCATCTGGAGCGTGATCCCCGGGGGTACCCGGTGATCGCGACAGTAGGGCGTGGGGCGAGCGGGACAGACTTCGGAGCTGTCAATGAGCGGCGAAAGCTCGTACTGGCCGCCTTCGACTGGTGTGCCGTGTGCGGGCTGCCGTTTGGGGATGAGCCACGATGGCAGGTGCTCCCCAGCCTCGGTGCCTCTCCCATTCCCGAGGAGGTCGGGCTGTCCGAGGCACCTGTGCACGAGATCTGCGCCGTCTACTCAGCGCAGGTGTGCCCGTTTCTGTCCTCCCAGGGCGCGCGGCTGGGCGACGACATGCGTCGCGGCAAGCGTCGTGAGACGACCGTTCAGGTCGTCGGGTTCAGCCGTACCACGTCGGTCGAGATGTTTCGTTCCGCGCTCCAGGATGGCCTGTTCGTTCTGCACTTCTTCCACAGTGAGGTGATCGACTCCTGCGCCTACAGCAACCCCGAGGAGCTCGAGGACCGGTACCGGGCGCTGTTGGCCGCGGAGCGTCCCATCAAGCTCTCTTCCGGAGAGCAGGCACTTGTTGACCGGTTCAACGCCACGAGCACTCCCGACGAGCCGACCGGCGACCCGGGTTCAGTGGTGGCGGGCGCTGCCGTCATGATGGGCGCCGCTTTCGCGCCCAACGTTTTCCGGGTGCAGGGGATGGAACACTTCAGCGACCGCCGCTCCTACGGCGCCATCGCCCGGCAGTTCCTGGACCGTGAGGAGCTTTCTCAGGCCGCAGTTGCCTTCCCCGACGCATCTGGCAAGGCAGCCGCGCAGTGGCTGCTGGAGCAGGGTGATGACGTCCCTGCAGCCCTGTCCCTCTGGCGGGAGCTCGGTAAGCAGCGGGTCTCTGGTCTCACGCCTCCCAAGGTCAGGTCAGCCGGCCCTGGCCGCAGCGTCGGCAAGAACGCGCACTGCCCATGCGGTTCAGGCCGCAAGGCACGTCGGTGCCACCCCGCAGGGGTACCCGACCCGTTCTGACCAGCATGCGACCGTGCTCCGGCACGGCGGCTGGCGGATGCGGCACGCCGATGGACCACCGTCCCGGCTCCAGAGACTGGGAGTCCGGGAGGTGATCTCTCCCGGAGAGCCGACCGAGACCGTGCCAGGCCGCGGCAGGCAGCCGGTTTGGTCATGTGACTGGCCAGGTTCCAGGGGTGATCCGATACGGCCGGCCAGGTCACGTGTCCGGGAAGGGGAGCGGGCGGCCGTCAGGGGCGCGAGAGACTGCCGAGGTTCGCTGCCGACGAGCCGGTCCGGGGGCAGGGAATCGTCCCGCTCGGCTGTCAGGGCAGGTTCCAGCGGGTTCACGCCTCGGGTCAGGGCCCGCGCCGAGCACGCCTTCGCCCGCGTGCAGCACGACAAGATCCTCCGCCGCTGCCGGCAGCATGGCACCATCGGCCTCCGCCACGCGGTCCGGGCCAGGGCCGCATCCGCAACCTGGCCATGGTCGTGTGAGCAGGCCCGCCCCGAAACCACTGTGAACTGGCCGGACACGTCCTTCTGCCACACCCTTCAGCTGTGGGGCTCGATGGGCTGTCGGCTTGCCGCTTGGACAGAGGGCATCAGGTCGAGGTTCCTGGCGGGACACAGAAGTTCGCGCGCGACGACGGGCGGGGCAGTCAGCGTCACTGTTCCTGAGACCCAGTGGGCGGCCGTCTCATAGGCGGCGATGGCGTCTTGCTCCCAGTTCGACAGTGTTTCCAGCATGCACAACCCAGCCGCTTCGAACGTGCCGGGAGGCAGCCGCAGACTGATCGTCACGCTGGCGGCGGTGCTGGTTGAGCCGGGGCCGGGGAGGCACAGTCGGCTCTCGCCGTAGAACTCGTCGTCCGGACTGGGAAGGCTGGAGACCTCTCTTCGCCGCCAGCTCGACCACATGCGCGCCAGTTCCGGCTCAGACTTTCCCCGTTCGTACAAGACTGCGGCAGTTCGCTCAATCGCGGCCGAGTCGATGAGGCGACGGCGTTCCTCGCATCGGCGCTCCGCGTATGACGCGGCACGAGTCAGGTGCGGCGATGCCCAGTGATACAGCCAAGGCTGATGCTGGAGGCTGTCGGCGGTCTGAGTCAGCTCACGCTGGATGGTGCGCCAGTGGTCTGGGTTGAAGTTCGCTCTCAGAAAGTTCGGTACGTTTCCGGGGTCATCACGGCACTGCTCCTCCTCGTCTTCCTCGGCGAGCAGCTCACGTAGGAACACCAGATCGACGATCGCCGTTTCCAGGCCTTCGTCGCAGGGGTCGTCACTCTCCACACAGCAGCAGGAGCACATGCGCGATGCGATGTCTGCGTCGAACAGGACACGGCGCTTGACGGTGTCTCCGTGAAGGACCACGGAGGGGCATCGAGAATCGCTGTGCACACTCCCATCGCTCTGCAGTCCAGTGATGCACATCGGCCGCCCGTAATATTTGCGGACCGGGAGCTTGAGTCTGGCCATCTGGCCGACCGGGATGGACTGCGTTACTCCACTCAGCACGCACCTACCGTAGGGCGGCACGCCGCACTACATGGGGCAATCTCAGTAGTTCATCCTTCTATGCATAGTTTTCGAATGGAAGGATGATTTCATCCGGTGTCTCTTGGGGTGGGCGATGCCGGCTCTGATGGGCCGGGCTCCGCTAGGGGGCAGCCGTGCGGAGGCCGGCCCGCGCTTGCGCCCGTCTCCCCCGGCGGTGTTCCGACCGCGCGTCCTGGCGCCCCGGCTGCGGGCGCAGAGGCCTCACGCCGGCGAGTGGTCCATAGGTCCTTGGCGCGGCTCTTCTGGCGTGCAGCCGTTTCCCAGGCTCGCGGCAGGAAAGGTGGCGTGACGGTCAGCGGATCCAGCGGAAGTCGAGTGCTTCGAGTGCGTGGCGTTGTTCCTGGGTGAGGCGGAGTGGGTGGCGGCGTTTGTCAGCGATCCAGGGTGCCAGGTGGAGTCCGGTGTCGGGGCAGAGGTAGTCGTGGGGGACGTCGAGGTGCTGGTGGCTGCGCCAGAAGGCGCGTGCGGCGCGTAGTCCTTTGGCGAAGGCCCATTGTGTATGGCCGCGGGGTCGGCGCAGGAGCAGGGCCAGGGGGTGGCGGAGCGGGAGTGCGCCGAGGAGTTCGTGCTGGTCGCTGTGGAGGGTGGGGAGGGCGTCGATCTGTGTGTCGAGCCAGCGGGTGAGGGGCGTCTCTTCGGCGTCGGGGCGCAGGTCGGGGAAGGGGAGGTCGCCGGCGCGGGCTGCTGCCAGGGCCTGGGCGTAGGTGTGGTGCCAGTGTTTGGGCCAGTGGGTGTTCCACCAGGGGTAGATCTCGTTGAGGGCGCGCTGGTAGCCGTAGGGCAGGGTGCGTTGGTTTGCTTCTCGGCGGCGTTCTGCGATCCAGCGGCCGAGGCGGATTCCGCGGAAGGTCTCTTCGGTGTGGGGGGCGAGGTGGCCGTGGCGGGTTTTGTAGTCCCGGGCGATCTGCAGCTTGTACTCGATGCTGGTGGGCGGGTGCGGCCAGGTCATGCCGAGGGTGTCCAGCTGCTCGATGCGTTCGGGCAGGAGCATGTGGTTGATGCGCAGGGAGCGTTGGCGGCCGATCCACCAGCCGAGGTAGAAGCGGTCGGGGCCGAGGTAGCGGCTGGGGACATGGAGGTGGCCGTAGGTGTCGAAGTAGCGCTGGGCGCTTTCGAATCCGATCTGCCATACGCGGTGGGGTGCGCCGGTGGCCTGGAGGTCGAGCAGCGGGATGATCTCGTCGGCGCGTTCGGGTCCGGCGGCAGGCCCGGGGACGTCTTGGGAGTCGTCTGGGGCTCTCGCCCATTCGACGCGGTGGATGACGTGCTCGTCGTAGGTGGACAGGGCGATGAGTACGTCGTAGAGGAGTCGGTAGCGGGTTCCTTTGACTCCTTCCTTGAGTTCTTGTCCCGGTTCCATGAAGACGGGGACGATGATGGTGGAGATCTTGTCGTCGCCGGGGTTCTGGCGCAGGGCGCGGCCGACGGCCTGGGTGATGTCGAGGGAGCTCTGTTTGGAGTCGGCGAAGAGGATGGAGTCGGTGCTGGGGACGTCGATGCCTTCGCCCAGGCAGCGGCAGTTGGTCAGGACCGCTCTTTGGGGGGCGGTGGTGTGGCCGGGGCTGTTGATCGGGACGGACGCGAAGGTCTCGAGCCATCGGCGGCGGACGGAGGGGCGCTGGTCGGCGTTGACGGTGCCGACGACGAGGGGCGCCCGCGTCTGTGCGGGCATGAGCGCTGCTGTTTCGTGGAGGGTTTCGGCGAACATGCTGGCGGATGCGATGAGGCGGTGGAAGGTCAGGGTCCGGCGCAGGTCGTAGAGGTGTTGGGCGCGCAGGAGTGCTACCTGGGCGGCGGCTACGCGCAGGCCTTCGGCGCCGGTTGATGCGAAGGAGGCGTATCGCAGGACGCGGTGCAGGTCGGCGTCGCTGATCTCGACGGCGACGATGCGGTAGTCGGCGAGGAGGCCCTGGTCGATCGCTTCGGCCAGGGAGATGCGGTAGACGACGGGGCCGTAGAGGCGGTGGTCGTCCATGGAGGCCACTTCGCAGCCGGGCGCGACGTGGGCGCCGGCTTTCTCGTCGAAGATGCGCGGGGTGGCGGTCATGTAGAGCCGTCTGCGGGCGGGCAGGGCGTTGTTGTCGTGGATGACGCCCCAGGCTTTGTGGAGGTTGCCGGCGGTGCGGTGGGCCTCGTCGGAGATCACGATGCCCCAGCGCGGCAGGTGGTGATCGCGGTGGGCCTGGGCCAGGTTGTTCAGTGAGTGGTAGGTGCAGAAGACGTTCGCCGGGCCGTCGGTCTGGGAGGCGTGGCGGGCGAGTTCGCCCGGGTCGTGGACCATGGTGAGGATGCCGCGCAGCGAGCGGACATGGGTGTCGTCGCGTGAGCAGTAGCCCAGGTAGATCCCCTTGCGGCCTTCCTGCTGCCAGACGGCGGCGGTCTGTTCGAGGAGGTCCAGGGTGGGCATCACGATCAGGGCGTTGCTCTGGGGCGTGGTCTCCTGGACGGTGTTGAGGGCGACGAGGGTCTTTCCCGTTCCGGTGGCCATGACGACGCTCACGCGGGGTGCGCCGTCGGTGAACTCGCTGACGCACGCGTCGACGGCGAGTGTCTGGTGGCCGCGTAGTGGTGTGCGAAGGCCGTTGCTCGTCAGCATGGCCACGGTGCCCTCCTGGCAGCGGGTCGTCTTGTTGCGGATCAAGGTTCAGACCCGTGGCGGGGAGGCCGTGGGGGTGTTGTCGCCTTGTTCACCCGAAGAGGTGAAGGCGCCTTGACCAGGCTGTACGGCGGCTGGCGACGATAGAGCGCAGGCGTGCGTGGTGGTCGAAGGGAGGGGCGGTGTGGTGCTGGAGGTTGTGGGGCGTTACGGTCCGCGTCAGTCTCTTCCGCTCCTTGTTCGGCCTCTGCCCGGGGAGTCGACGGGGTCGTTCGTGAATCGGCTGGCGCACGCCAACGGGCTGGGCCTTGCGGATTTCCTGCAGCGTGTGGGCCAAGGCACGGGGTCGTCGTCGGGTGATGCGGCGCGCGTGGAGAAGTACCCGCAGTGCACGGAGATGTATGTGAACGGGCCGGGGCTTGAGTATCTGGCCGTGCTGGCCGGTGCATCTGCGGCCGTGTTGCAGCGGGCACTGCCTGGGCTTGCCCCGCGTCACCGTCTGCCGGGTGACGGGGAGGCGGTGTGGAAGTGGCCCTGGCAGCCGTCCGAGGGGCATCTCGTGCGCTGCTGCACGAGGTGTGCGGAGGTCCGCGGGGTCAGGGAGCCGGCCTGGTGGCTGGCGTCGGACAGCTGGCGGGTGTGTGCCCGGCACGGGCGGTGGTGTGATGACTCAAGGACGGAGCCGCTGGACGGGCTGTCTTTGAAGGAGCTCCCTGAGGTCGCCGACGCGCATCTGGAGCGTGCCCGGCTGCAGAGGCAGTTCGGTCGGTCGGGTGAGGAGCTGTTCGCCGACGCTTTTCAGGTGGTGGCGGACTGGTGGCGGTCGATGCCCATGGTGCTGCGCTGGGTCCACCGGGCGTGGGCGTGCGGGCTGGAGGACCGCGGTATCCGGGTGATGCCGCTGGTGATCTATCCGGAGGCGGCACGGCTTGCGCAGCTGATGGTCGAGTTCGAGCAGTCGGACGTCCGCGACACCGATGCCCGCGGCCGGTGGCTCGGCAGGGCCGAGGCGCTGATGGAGTCGTGGGAGCTGGACGTCCAGGTGGGCAGAGGGTCGCTGCTGGACTGGCTGCACCGCTACCGGGTACCGGCGGACACGGAAGCGGAACCGGCCGCCAGGCCCAGGCGGGGACGGCTGCCGCTTGCCCCAGGGCACAGTCGGCTCACCTCGCCGACAGGGCCTTTGGAGCAGCGCTCGTGCTTGTCCTGACCTGGCCTTGGCAGCCAGCTACAGGTGCTCCCCCTCTCCTTGCAGTTCCGGTCCTGGGCATGCCAAGTCCGTCACGGCTCGCGGGAAAGCGTGCGCGGTTGCATGGGGTGAGACGGGGCTCGGATACAGCACGCGTGATGGGCATGCGAAGCAGGCGGGGTGAGTAGGGGGATGCGGAATGTTAGCGGCTGGCACCTTGATGAGTGGGGTGAACTGACCGCATCGTCGTCGGCTGCCCTGGCGTGTTAGACGACACTCAAGATGCCTATGTGGGCGGTGGGTTGAGGGCATGCTGTGTGCCGACGGATTCGGACGCATGCCTGTGGGATTGGTGAGTTCTTCGGCGGCGGCACCTTGCCGATAAGGAGGCATGCGAAGGCCCTCCCGAAGATCTCTTGGCCGAGTCCGGGAGGGCCGTGACGCGCTTGGAGGCGCCGGTGCTCACGGTAGAGGCGGACGTGGCCAGGGTCGAGACCAGGTTGCTGGCGGGCGAGATCGAGTGTCCGGATTGCGGGGGTGTGCTCGCGCCGTGGGGATGGGCGAGACACCGGGTGCTGCGGGATGCGCAGGGTCTCGTGAGGGTGTGTCCGCGGCGGGCTCGCTGTTCGGGCTGCGGGGGTTCGCATGTGCTCCTTCCGGTGTTCGTGCTGGTCAGGCGGGTGGATCTGGCGGACGTGATAGGGACCGCGCTGGCCTGGAAGGCGTCCGGGGTGGGAGCCAGGTCCATCGCCGCCCGGCTGGCTCGGCCGGTGGACACCGTTCGCGGCTGGCTGCGGCGGTTCGAACGAAGGGCTGAGCACGTTCGCGTGTACTTCACCGTGCTGCTGGTCGATACCGGTGTTGATCCCATCCCGCCGGCGCTGGCGGCGACGCCGTTCGCGCAGGCGGTCTCGGCGGTGATCGGGGCCTGGAAGGCCGCGGTCTCGCGCTGGCCGGACATCGGCGAGGTGTCGCCGTGGCAGCTGGCTGCGGCCACCAGCCGGGGACGGTTGCTGTCGCCGAGATGGCCGTGATCGTCGATCAACACCAACTGCCTCTGATCTTCACTGGGTTGTTCCTGACAGTCTCGGCGGGCCCATGCCCGTGACGAGACGTCAGGAAGCTGGACGTGACGAAGAACAACGACGACGAGGGCACCCGCACCGAGCGGGCCAGACGCATCGGCCTGTTCCGCTACATGCTGATCCGCGAGGCCGCGGACCCGAGCCTGACCAGGCGCCAACGAGGTGCTCTGGTCCGCAAGCTGGCCCAGCAGGAGCACATCGACGCCGACGGCCGGCCGGTGAGGATCAGCCGCTGGACGCTGGACCGCTGGATACTCGAGTGGCGCCAGGGCGGATTCGACGCACTCGTGCCTTCCCCGCGCCAGTCCCAGCCCCGCACCCCGCCCGAGGTGGTCGAACTGGCCATGGCGCTCAAGAAGGAGAACCCCGACCGCACGGCCGCCCAGGTCAGAAGGATTCTGCGGGCCCAGTTGGGGTGGGCTCCGGACGAGCGGACGCTGCAGCGGATGTTCCACAAGACGGGCCTGGTCGCGCTGAAGGCGGACAAGCCCGCGGGTGCATTCGGACGGTTCGAGGCCGACCGGCCCAACGAACTCTGGGTCGGGGACGCACTGCACGGGCCACGGATCGACGGCCGCAAGACGTACTTGTTCGCCTTCCTGGACGACCACAGCCGGGCGGTGGTCGGGCACCGCTGGGGCTTCATGGAGGACACCGTCCGCCTGGCCGCCGCCCTGCGTCCGGCGCTGTCCGCGCGGGGCGTCCCTCAGTACATCTACGTCGACAACGGGAGCGCCTTCGTCGATTCGTGGCTGCTTCGGGCGTGCGCGAAACTCGGCATCAAGCTGGTGCACTCCGCCCCGGGGCGCCCGGAAGGCAGAGGCAAAATCGAACGGTTCTTCAGAACGGTGAACGGGGAATTCACCGTCGAGATCGCATCCGACAAGGGCGAGGTCGGCCGCGAGATCAAGGACCTCGCGGAGATGAACCGCCTGTTCACCGCCTGGGTCGAGAACATCTACCACCGCCGGGTGCACTCCGAGACGAAGCAGGAACCGCTGCAGCGGTGGATGGCCGGCGCCCCCTTCCCCATCCCGCAGCCCGCGGATCTCGCCGAAGCATTCCGCTGGTCCGAGCACCGCCGCGTCGCCAAGACCGCCACCGTCTCGCTGCACGGCAACCGCTACCAGGTCGAACCCGAACTGGTCGGCCACAAGGTCGAGCTGGTCTTCGACCCCTTCGACCTGACCTTCCTGCGAGTCCGCCTGGACGGCCAGGACGCGGGCACCGCGACGCCGTTCCAGATCGAACGGCACTCCCATCCCAAGGCCCGGCCCGAAGTCCCCGCCGAGGAGCCGAAGGTGACCACCGGCATCGACTACCTCCACCTGGTCGACAACGCGCACTCCAACCACCTCGGACAGAAGATCAACTATGCGGCGCTGGCCGATCCGCCTACCGAGGCCGTCGATCTGACTGACACCGCCGCCGAGGGCTGAGCCGATGGCAAAGCCCCTGGCCACAGGCGACTGGGCGGTGTTCCTGAAAGAGCTGCACGGCTTCTTCGAAGCCTGCGGCGACGACGTGGACGAGGCACTGGCCGCCCACGTCGGCTTCGACACCGCCGCCGACTGGATCACCGCCGCTCTGGAGCTGGCCACCGAACACCTGAAGTCCTCACCTGCGAACTGACCGGAGAACAGACGTGATTGAGAAACTGCAGGCCCACTACGGGTTCGAGCGCATGCCGTTCGGCCGCAACCTCGCGCCGGGCATGCTGCACCGGCACGACTCCCACAACCAGGCCGTCGCCCGGATCTCCTGGTGCATCGCCGAACGCTCCATCGGCGTGGTCACCGGCGAGGTCGGCGCCGGCAAGACCGTCTCCGTCCGCACCTGCCTGGACACCCTCGACCCGTCGAAATACAGCGTCGTCTACATCCCCAACCCGATGATCGGGGTCCGCGGCATCCACGAAGTGATCGTGAACACCTTCGGCCAGACCCCCTCCCACCTGGGCTCGCGGCTGACCGTCCAGACCGGCAAGGTCCTGCTGGCCGAGCGCGAGGAACGCGGACGCACCCCCGTTCTCGTCATCGACGAGGCCCACCTGATGTCCTACGAACAGCTGGAATCCATCCGCATGCTCACCAACCAGGGCATGGACCAGGACTCCCCGCTGTCCTGCCTGCTGGTGGGCCAGCCCACCCTCAGACGCACCATGAAACTCGCCGTCCTGGCCGCCCTGGAACAGCGCACCGCCCTGCGCTACACGATGCCGGGCATGACTTCCACCGAGACCACCAGCTACGTCGCCCACCACCTGAAGATCGCTGGACGTCCAGACCAGCTGTTCACCGAGGACGCCCTCACGCTGATCCACACGACCTCGCGCGGCTACCCGCGGGCGGTCAACAACCTGTCCCTGCAGGCCCTGGTCGCCGCCTTCGCCACCGGCAAGAACCTCGTCGACGAGGCCGCCGCCCGCGCTGCCGTGAGCGAGGTGGTCGGCGACTGAGAACTCATCTCGTCCGGCCGGGAATCGGCAGCCGAGTTTGCGGACTGGCCACCGGTTTTGCAGGCTTCGCTCCGGGTGCGCACGGTCGCGGGTGCGCATGCTCGGATGTGGCGCGGATGCCAGCAGGAAGGAAGGCCAACCATGATCCTCCCGAAGGTCAGAGACCCTCGCTTCATAACGATCCGCCGCGGTGGGACCCTCACTGATTCGGATCATCATCTCCTCGCCCTCTGGGCGGCAGCTTGCGCGGAGCACGTCCTCGACCTCTTCGAGTCGGCTCAGCCTGAGGACCCACGGCCGCGCCAGGCGATCGAGCATGCCCGCGCCTGGGTCCGTGGCGAGGTCAAGATGATGCAGGCCCGCGCGGCGGGCGGCCATGCCATGGGCGCCGCTCGAGACCTGCGTGGCGCAGCACGGCATGCCGCCTACGCCGCCGGCCAGGCCGCAGTCGTCGCACACGTCGCCGCGCACGAGCTCGGAGCGGCTGCCTATGCGATCAAGGCCGCACGCGCTGCCGCACCAAAAGACAAGAGTGAGGCCGCGGGACGACTCGAGTGCCAGTGGCAGCGCGACCAGCTCCCGGAGGGGATTCGCGAGCTCGTACTTGACGACCAGCGATTGCGCAACGACATCTGCTGGTCGGTGTTCGACTGCTGAGGCTGATCCACCGGCACCTTGCCGAAGAAAACGACACCTCACCGACGACGGCCCCGCCGGAACACCAACCGGCGGGGCGTCGCCGTCAGAGTTCGTCGGCATCGTGAACGCCGCCCGCATCGGCATTTTCAACGCCGGGCAACACCTGGCGGGTGTGGCACTCGAGGAGAGGCAGCCGCCCACGGATCCGGTGGCTTATCACGGGCGGCAGGGGAAGATCACGGCGTGGCCGTCGTCGTCGCGGTCGAAAGTGGTGTGCGGGTCTTTGCGTCGACTGCGGGTGGCAGTGGAGCTGGACTTCGACCCCGAGGTGGTCCGCTTCAGCGGGGAGCCGGTAGAGCTGCACTGGCAGTCAGGGCGCGCCAAGTACCGGTGGCGGCCGGACTTCGTTGCGAGGATGCGGGACGGTTCCAGGTGTGCCGTAGTCGTGCAGCCGCCGCGTGGCATCGGGCCGCAGTGGCAGGAGCGTCTGGCGGCGCTCGACGAGGTCGCACGGGCCGCGGATTGGCAGGTTCAGGTGCGGTCCGTCCTGCGGGGCACGCGGCTGGAGAACCTGATGTGGCTCGCGGACTACCGCTTCGCGGACCGGGTGGACCCTGAGCAGGAGCAGACCGTCCTTGATGCCTTTCGGCACAAGCATCCTCTGTTCGAGGGCGCAGGTGCGTGCGGGGTCCCGGAACTGATTGCTGTTGATCTTGTGTATGGGCTGATGTGGCAGCGGCGGCTGCTGTTCGACTGGGACCAGCCGTTGCCTCAAGGTCCGCTGGTGTGGACGGCGGAGGGGCCGGTATGACTCAGCGGAAGCTGTGGGGCTGGTTCGAGAGCGACCGGGTTCGTCTCGGGGACCGGGTGCGCTGGCAGCGGCGGAAGTTCCGCGTGATCGCCTTCGCCGGCCTTCACGTCACTCTGCAGCCGCTGCCGGAGCCTGCTGCTTTGGTGGAGGCCTTGTACGGGGAGGTGGCCGGGTCGGCTGATTTCGCCGTCCTGGACGAGGCGGGAGATGCCGTCGATCGGACCAAGCTGCCTCCCTTAGGAAGGCTGCTGTTGGTCGTCGGCAAGGAGGACCGCAAGCGGGCGTTGATGTGGCACCGGCACATGAAGGAGGTCGAGACCGGGATCCGGCCCGGTCGGCGTGTTCCGCGGGCGGGTTATGACCCGGCGTCCACCACGATGGAGCAGCGGCTGAAGCACAAGGCGGCCGAGCTCGACGAGCTGGACATCAGCATCAGCTGGCGCACTCTGGACGACAAGCGGCGCCGGTGGAAGCAGGCGGATGAGAACCCGCTGGTTCTCATCGTCGATGGACGCAAAGGCCGTGCGCCCTCTCCGGGAGGGAGAACCGACCCGCGTCTGCTCGAGATCATGCAGGAGGTGACTGCGGTCCTGGCGCGCCAGTCGGGAGGCCGGATCGGGCGGGCATTCGATCTGGTCGAGGAGCGCGTCGAGACCCGGTACGCGAAAGAGCTTGAGGATCCACAGGAGGCGAAGCGGCTGCGGCTGCCACGGTCGACGTTCTACAAGCGGATGCACGAGCTCGGCCTGTCGGCCATCCTGCTCGGCACGACCCGGCAGCGGGCCTCGCAGGCGAGCAAGCCCAAGAAGCCCTACACCCCGTCGTACGCGTTGCGGCCCGGGCAGCTCATGCAGATCGACACCAGCCCGCTGCGGATCAAGATGCTGGGTGACGACGCAGACGTCGTGTCGGCGGAGATGACGATCCTGATTGATGTCGCGACCCGCAGCGTCGTCGCGCTGATGATCGTGCCCTTCGTCACGGGCGAGGGTAGGCCCGGTCAGCGGATCGGCGGCCGGGCGACACGGGCCTTCGACCTGGTCCTCCTGCTCGCCCAGGCCTACGCTCCCATGCCGACTCTGCCCGGCTGGGATCCGCTGACCGCAGCCAGTGCCTCAGCGCTGCCCTTCACCAAGCTGCGTGAGGCGGACCCCCGCTTCGCCGAGGCCGCCGCGGCCCGCCCGGTGATCCACCCGAGGACGATCATCGTCGACCAGGGCAGTCCGTATCTGAGCCAGCACTTCGAGGACGTCTGCAACTTCCTCGGCATCACCCTCCTCTACGCCCGCAAGGAGGAGCCCGACGACAAGCCGATCGTCGAGCGGTTCTTCTCCTCGTTCGCCGACTCGTTCAGCCAGCACGTCGCCGGCTGGACCGGCCGCAGCCACGCTGTACGCGGGCGGGGCATCGAACGCCAGCCGCTGTGGACCATCAACGAGGTTCAGCACATGGCGCACGAGTGGGTAGCCCTGGACTACCAGCAACTGCCCCACGACGGGCTGAAGCACCCGGAGCTGCCGGGCCTGACGCTGTCCCCGAACGAGATGTACGCGGCGCTGGTCCCCGGCGCCGGGTACCGGCCCAGGCCTCTGTCTCCGGCTGACAACCGTCAGCTGCTGCTGCCGGCCTGGGTGACGGTCAGCGACAAGGGCTTCGACATCGAAAACCGCACCTACCAGAACGAGGCCGGTGAGCTGCGGCTCATGGCAGGTCTGCACTCCGGGCTGGCCGGCCCGGGCAAGGGCGGGCGGTGGGAAGCACGCTTCAACCCCTACCGGCCTGATGTCGCCTGGCTGTACGACCACCGCGGCCCTGGACGGTGGATCAAGGCGGACTTCATCCACCGGCGGCTGCTCACCGACGTCCACTGGACCGTGGACCACTGGGACGAGGCCACCGCCGTGGTCCTGGCCGACGGCGGCCGCAAGGAACACCAGGCCGCAATCGCCCTCGCCGTGAAGGAACGGCGCCGCCGCACCCGCACCGCTCCCCCGCGCCACACCCGAACCGGGCCGTGGATCCCGTTCCAGGGCCCCGAGCTGGACGTCGACGAGCCTGTGGCCAACCCGTACGCCGGCATTGGTGAGATCGACCTGGACTCGATCACTCCGTACGAATCCCTGCCGATCCCGGCGCGGCCGACCGCCGCGCCGGCTGGCGCCGTCTCCACGCCGTCTGACAGGGACGGGCTGGCTGCCCTGTTCGCGGACACCGCGCCTGACGACGACCTCAATGAGGCCCCGGACCACCCCGCATTCGACCTGGGCCTGCCAGGAAGCACCGAAACCGTTGAAGGAGAGATGTGAAGGCGACCACGGCACTCCAGAAACAGCAGGAGGAACGGGCTTTGCAGCGAGCGCAGCTGGCGCCGATGCGCCCGGAATGGATCTACCGCCGCCAGGGGTGGAACAGCTTCACGCGCGAAGACATCGCCCAGCCCGACCTGGCCGACCACCCCCCGCTACCGACGGAGGATGAACGCCTCAGCGACCCCCGCCTGGCCTACCACGCCCACCTGAAGTTGGTGTCCCACCAGGGGTACGACGAGGTCTTGCTGGCGTCGTTCAGGGCCGTGATGGTGAACAGTGACCGGCGGGAGGGGATCCTGGACCGAGTGATCGACGGAATGAGCGGCACTGGCAAGTCCCTGCTGCTGCGGGCTATCGGCCGCACGGTCCAGCGCGACATCGAGGACCGCACCGGAGGCGAGCTGGGAGCGCACATCCCGGTCGTCCACATCCTGGCGCCGGCCGACACCGATAGCAAGGTCAACTGGGTGTGGGAGATCGCCTGCTTCCTCGGCCTCAACCCAGAGCCGCTCAACGAGAACGACCTCCTGCGCTGGCGCAGCTATCCCGACCTGTCAGTGCCGGTCAACTACGTCCTGGAGAACGCCCTCACCCGGCTGCTGCTCGTCGACGACATCCAGCGCGTCCAGCCCCACCAGCTCGCCCCGGTCCTGCACTACTTCGACTACCTGCGCAACCGGCTCGGGATCACCACGATCTTCTGTGGCACCGGCGCCAGCGACATCCTCTATGAAGCCCGCGCGATCGCCGATCGGCACGAAGTCGCCATACAGAGGCACCTCACACGCCGTGCCACCCACAGCCCTGGCCAGCAAGACGCGCAGCAGAAGGACCAGGCACATTCTTTGCTGCCCACCACCTGGCTCGACCCGATCCCGTTCAACGCCCAGGACAAAGATTCATGGCTGCAGGTCCTGGCCGGGTACGAGAAGCACGGGCCTTGACCCCGAATCCTGAACACACGAGAAACTGGATCCTGAGGATCTGAGAACGGACATCTCGTGGTCATGAAGAACTACCCGCCGGAGT
>NZ_JBIALS010000051.1:0-46199 GCF_042873655.1 Streptomyces sp. NPDC004609
GCAGCCCCATCACCTACGAAGCCACACTCGAAGCACCACCAACTACGCTGGCATCAGCCGCATAACCCGTGTTCAGGATTCGGGGTCAAGGCCCGAGTGCACAGCAGAACAGAGGCCCTGTGGAGAGATCCACAGGGCCTCTGGCTTATGTCTTGACGGCGGTGTTTGACGGCGGTGTTTGACGGCAACCGCCTCAGACGGCCACGGGTGTTCTTGCTGGGAGCTGCTTGAAGAAGTGGAAGCAGGTATCCCTGTGCCCGGCCGGAGCGTGTGCGTCAGACGGTCGCGGCCAGCCAGCCGATGGTTTCGGTGGTGTGCTTGCCGTCGCTCTTGGTGGCGCCGGCGTACACCTCGTTCAGGCGGATCAGGAAGCCCGTGTTGGTGACGTCATGAACGCGGATCCCCGGAGTCTCCGGGCCATTGAAGGTCTGGGTCAGCGGGAGGACGACGACGTTGGAACCCGCCGGGAACGGTGTCGGGAACGTGACGCGCGTGAAGGTCGAGGTATTACCGCCGCTCGTCTCGATCGGGTCGTCGGACCGAAGGTCGATCTTGCCGGTCTGGATGAAGCTCATTGTCAGCTTCCTTCGTGTAGGGGGTTGGATTGCTCGGCTGTCTCCGGCAACCGATGGGAGGCTCGTCACGAAATCGGCCCTGTATGCCGAAGTCCCGCGAACGAGTGATCACCTTTCGGACAGCGGGTGATCTTGCGCTTCCCGGCTGGTCCACGTGACAAAGGCGTCTAGACAGCTACGAGGGCACTGGCCGCGCCGTCGTCATTGTCCGGATCGTTGCCGTCACCCCTCAGCGCGTCGCCGACACGATCGAAGGCGGAGCGCTGGGAGTCGAGCCGGACGAAGGTGTAGATGTCCATGGTCACGCGGATCGAGCTGTGGCCGAGGACTTCCATGATCATGCGGGCGTCGGCGCCCTGTTCGTGGAGGAGCGAGGCGCAGGTGTGGCGCAGGTCGTGAAAGCGGACCTTGCGGACGCCGGCGCAGGCGCACAGCACCTCGAAGGAGCGGTTCAGGTTGCGCGGCTCGATGGGGGTCCCGTTCTTGGTGGTGAAGACGAGGCCCTGACCCGTGCCCTTCCCGTTGTCCCCCGCGCCCTTCCGGTCGGCGATCTGCTGGGCGCGCTGGGCACGGAGCGCCGTCACGCACTCGGACGGCAGGGCCACGCGACGAGCCGAGCGCTGAGTCTTCGGCGCGACGATCAGCAGTTCACCGCCGACGCGCTGTAGGGCCTGCCGAACGGTGAGCACACCCTCGTGAAGGTCCACGTCCGACCAGCGCAGCCCCAGCAGCTCACCGCGCCGCAGGCCGATGCGGACCGCCAGTTCGTACGCGGCCCACAGCCGGTTGTCCCGGGCCGCCGCCAGGAGCTGACGCCCCTCCTTGGCCGTGAGCGGTTCGATCTCGCGCTTGGTTCCCATGCTCAGCTCCACGTTCCGGGCCACGTTGCGGGGCAACTCGTCTTCGCGTACGGCGTGCTGGAGAGCGGCACGCAGGATCACCAGGAGGAAGCGCACGGTCCGGTCGGACGGGAGCTTCTTGCAGCACTTCCGGAGGGCGCAGCAGCGCCGCTTGTGCTCCGGCCGCTTCTTGTCCTTGCCCTGCGCGCAGCACTGGCAGGTGACCGCCGTCTTCGCGAGGAAGGCGCGGATGTTGCGAGCGGTGAGCCGGACCAGCTTCTTCTTGCCGAACTCCGTGGGACGTAGTTGCGGACGAGGGATTCGTAGTTGACGTAGGTCGTTTTGCGCACCTTGCCCTTGGCGACATTCGTCAGCCAGTACGCCAGGTACTCGACGATCGTCATCTCGCTGGTGGCGACCGGCAGGCCGTTGAGGGAGTCGGCCTTGAGCTTGGTCAGCTTCTCGTGCGCCTCGTGCCAGCTCTTGCCGTAGACGCTGCGCCGCTTGTACGTGCCGTCCGTGGTCAGCGCGTAACGCACGGTCACGTCCGCTGGAGTGGTGTATCGACGGCCGCTCGGCGATCTCGGTTCTGAGGCTATGCGGTGAGTTCGGTCGGGATGGCGGGTTCGTCGGTTTCTGACTCGATCGGGTGGAGCCGGGCCTTGGCGAGGAGTTCGCGGCCCATGTAGCGGCGGGCCTCGGTCCACTCGTCGTTCTGCTCGGCAAGGACCGCGCCGGCCAGCCGGATCACGGCCGTGCGGTCGGGGAAGATCCCGACGACGTCGGTGCGGCGGCGGATCTCCTTGTTCAGCCGTTCCTGCGGATTGTTCGACCAGATCTGCCGCCGGAGCTCACGCGGGAAGCCCGTGAACGCCAGCAGGTCGTGCTGTGCCGGGTCCAAGTGGGCGGCCGCCTTGGGGAACTTGGCCTCCAGAGCATCCAGGACGTGCCGCACCTGGGCCTGGACAGCCGTCGTGTCGGGCTGTTCGAACACGGTCCGCAGCAGGGTTGCCACCCAGGGCTGGGCCGACTTCGGGACCTGGCTCAGGAGATTCCTCGCGTAGTGGGTGCGGCAGCGCTGCCACGATGCTCCGGGCAGGACGGCGCCGATCGCGTTGACCAGGCCGGTGTGCGCGTCGGGGACGACGAGCTGGACGCCGGACAGGCCTCGGGCGGTCAGCGGGCGCAGGAAGGCGAGCCATCCGGCCCCGTCCTCAGCGGTCGCGACGTCGATGCCGAGGATCTCGCGGTGCCCGTCGGCGTTGACACCGGCCGCGACCAGCGCGTGGGCGTTGATCGTCCGGCCGCCCTCACGGACCTTTCGGGTCAGCGCGTCGGCCCAGACGAACGCGTAGGGTCCGCCGTCGAGCGGACGGTTGCGGAAGGCGGTCACCTGTTCGTCGAGGTGCTTGGCCATCGCGCTGACCTGGGATTTCGAGAGCTGGGTGACGCCGAGGGACTCGGCGAGTTTCTCGACCCTGCGGGTGGAGACGCCGAGAAGGCAAGCGGTGGCGGCCACCGAGATCAGGGCCTGTTCGGCCCGGCGGCGTCGTTCGAGGAGCCAGTGCGGGAAGTAGCTGCCGGACCTCAGTTTGGGGACGGCGAGTTCGACGGTGCCCGCGCGGGTGTCCCACTCGCGTGGGCGGTAGCCGTTGCGGTGGTTGACGGCGTGCAGGGGCAGACTGTCGGGTGCGTTCATCGTGCTGATCTCCTTCGGGGCTTCGACACTTCGAAGATCAGCCGGTGGCCGTTCTCATATCCGGACCCTCACCCTGATGCCCGGGCAAACGCCCGGATCAGGGGGGAACCCGTACACCACTTCCCAGGACGCAACCCTTCCGGCAGGGAGAGCAGGACCAACCGGGTCGGCGGGAGAGGGCGTACAGCTCTGGTCCTCCGGGAGCGGCTCGTGGCCTGAGGCGGCGTTTTGTTGCCCTGGTGAAGGTGGGGCGTATGCGGTCGGACCGGAACACCTCGCCGTGAATAGGCTGAATCGCGACCTGTCGGAAGCTGTGCACATCCGATCAGACTCGAACGCATGGGGGCATCGAGAAGCGGCGGGGCGAGGACGTGTCAGGGCTGCCGCCGCCGGGGGCCGACCGTGCGTTCACGTGGCCGGATCAACCTCATGGCCATGCTCTGTGACGGCTGCTGGAACGTGCTCGCGAACGAACTGGCCGAGCACGAAGGGGCGACCGCCCCGCCCAGAGCGGAGCCCGACCCCGACGACGTGTCGAGGCTGGAGCTGCCCGTCTGCCCCGAGTGCGGCGGGCCCATCCGCCTGTATCCCACCAACTACGACCGGTGGGTCAGCCTGGCCATGTCGGAGCTTCCGGCGACGGAGGTCCCCAGCCGCTACCGATGGCGGTTGGTGCAGGTCCAGGCCCGGAACACGACGGTGATCACCGACACCGTCGCGGTACGGATCAAGGGAGTCGACCCCCTGCTCGGTAATCCGGTGATTCCCGCTCACCAGGCCGTCTGCCCCGGCGGCGAGGCCGAGCAGTGAGCGGCGCCGTGCGTGTTCCCGATGGTGTGGATCCGGTGCTGAGAGCGTGGGCGGCCAGGGGCGTTCCAGGCCGTGCCGAGCGGTGGTGGGGGCGGTGGTGCAAGTCCCGGGTGCCGATGGGGTGGGGGTGAGGGTGACGACTCGTGTCGCACGGATCAGCCGGGGGTGGGACACCGGTGTGGCGGGGGGCTTTTCATGAAGATCAAGGCTCGGAGAGCGGGGCTCGCCGCGCTGGTGGTGGCCGTGTTGGCGGGGTGTCAGGGCGGGGCGGCCACGGGGGACGAGCCGGGGGAGCGGGCGACCGCCGGTCCTTCCGCCCGGGTGCCGGCTTCTCCGGAAGCGCCCCCGGAAGGAGAGCGGCTGTCCTCCGGGGCGCTACAGAGCCGGTGGTGGACGTGGGCGGCGTCGGAGCCCGAGCGGACGAACCCGGTGGCCGATCCTGACGGGTCCTCATGCGGGCGCAATCAGCCGCGGGACGTATGGTTTCTGGCCGGTACTTTCGGCACCCAGGTCAGGCGGACGTGCACCGTCCCCGGCGGGGTGCGGCTCGCCTTTCCCGTGGTGAACAGCATCGGTACGTCGACGAACTGCGCGGACTTCATGCGTACGGCGAAGGGGACCGCCGTACTGGACGGCAGGAGGCTCGGCCCGGAGGTGTACCAGGGGGACGAGATCTCGGTGCAGGCGGCCGCCGGCAACCCCATCACGGAGTCGGCCGGACGGTTCACGACCACCGGGTGCGGGGTCTGGGTCCAGTTGCCTCCCCTGGCACCGGGGCGGCACACGCTGACGATTCGCGGTGAGTCCGCCGGCTTCTCGGTGGGGGTGGACTACTCCCTCGATGTCGGGAGCGCCTCCGGTGCCGGGAGTGCCTCGGCGTAGGCCCCGCGCGGTGCGTTCCCGGTCCGGCCGTGCGGTCCGGCCGGAGTCCCGCGGTCCGGGCGGGGCATACGGCAGTCATGTCGGTCGAGTCCCTCGGCTCGTGCTCATGCGGAGCTGAACGCCCGGAGCCGCCCGGGATCGTCCGGGATCGTCCGGGCCGGGCCGAGGCGGGGCAGGCGGACCCGCCTGCCCGGCTGCCCGTCCGCTCCGGCCCGCGGTGCCGGGGTCCGCCGGTCACCCCGGGCCCGGTCACCCCGGGCCCGGCATCCGGGCCCGCCGGTACCCGAGGTCCCGACGCCCGAGCCGGGCGCACCCGGCCCCGGCGGCCGGAGCGGGTGGGAGGCGGTGCGTCTCGGTCACGGGCGGGGCGGGCGGGCTTCCGGGCCGTACGCTGTTGAGGTGACACGGCTGATCGTGGCAGCGGGCGGAGGGGGCGACGTGATCGCCGCCTCGATGCTGGACGCTGCCCTCCACGGCCCCGGGGCACCGGCGGTGATCCTGACGTTCGCCTGGGACCGGCTGCTGGCCGATCCGGTGCCGGGTCCCCGGGGCCCGGCCGATTTCACGGGGCTGCGGCCCCTCACCGCGAACGTGTACGCGTTCACCGCGAAGGCGGAGCCGATTCCTCCGGCGGGATCCACCTTCCCGCGGCTGGCGGCCGAGCTTCCGCAGACACTGGCGCTCATCAACCCCCGGCACGGCGCCCAGGGCATCAGACGTCAGCTGGAGGAGCTGATCCAGCACCTGGCACCGGAGTCCGTCGACCTCGTGGACGTCGGCGGTGACATCCTGGCCCGTGGCGACGAGCCCGGCCTCCGCACGCCCCTCGCCGACGCGCTCACGCTCGCCGCGTGCAGTCGGCTCGGCACCCCCGTACGGCTCCTGATCGCCGGCCCGGGGCTGGACGGAGAGGTTCCGGCGGGTGAGCTGCGCGGTCTCCTCGGGAGGAACGTGCTCACCCTGGCGCCCGAGCACGTCGAGCCGGTCGGCGCGGTCCTGGAGTGGCACTCGTCGGAGGTGACGGCGATGCTCGCCGCCACCGCCCGGGGGATCCGCGGCCTGTGCGAGGCCCGGGAGGGCGGCCTGGCGATCCCGCTCACCGACGAGGGACCCACGGTGCACGAGGTCGCGCTCGATGTCGCCCTCGGCCGCAACCGGCTGGCGCGGGCCCTCGTGCCGACCCGTACGCTCGCGGAGGCGGAGGAGCTCAGCAGGGAGATCTGCGGTTTCTCGGAGATCGACGACGAGCGGGCCAAGGCGGCGTGGTTCGGCACCCAGCCCCGCCAGGAGATCGATCCGGAGACCGTCCTCGGCCAGGTCGCCCGCTTCGAGCGCGAGGCGCGCGGCCGCAACGCCAGCCACATCACGTTCCGCCGGCTCACCGAGGCGCTCGGCCTGCCCGGCACCCAGCGCGAGGAACTCAGGGCCCTGTTGGTCCGCAACAGCCCCGGACAGTACGTCGCCCCGCTCTGGCACCTCTCGCCCAGAGCCTGACGGTCCGCCGCCACCGTCCGGTGCACGGGTCCGCGCCGGGGTACGCCGGGGCACGAGGCCCGCGCCCGGGAGCCCGCACCCGCCGCCGGTCCGCGGGCCCGGGTCCGGCCCGGGGCGCCGGTCCTCGGGCCCGGGCCAGTCCGGGCGCGCCCGTCCGTGAGGCCCTCCACCGACCGTGAGTCCCCGCACCGTCCGTGAGGCCCTCCACCGACCGTGAGCACCGCCCCTGAGTCCCTGTACGGTCCGTCCCGGAGCCCCGTCCTCCACCGGCTTCGCCCTCCCCCGTACCCGGTGCGCCGGGAGAGACCGGGTCCATGACGGAGCCGCGGTGACCGGCCGGGAGCGGGTGGATCCGGACACGGGCGCTACGTGCGCGTCTTCGCCCCCGCGTGCGGTTCCCCGCGCCCTTCGACCCGGCGGGAACGGCCGGATCTCGGCGTACCGACACGGGAATGTCAGTTCGCTCGGGTACCCTCCGCGTTTTCGGTCGGACTGGGTGCTCCCGGAGGTACGTATGACATGGCGGTGCTCCGGTCTCGGGTGGCCTCCGGGAGCGCGGATGGCCGTGCTCCGGTGGGAGGGCGGCCGCGTCAGCCCGCTGACCTCGGGCAAAGCGATGGGTTTCCGGGCCGAGGGGCGCCGCCGGTGCCTGGGAGCACGCGGGAACGACTGCCCGCTGGGCTCCGTCGTCCTGGGCCGTGCCACACAGGCGCGGTGCCCGGAGTGCGCGCGGCTGGAGCAGGCGTACTCCGTCGCGGCCGACACCCTCCCCGACGACCCGCGGACGTACCGCGTGTATCTGGCCTGGTTCGGGCCCGGGATGGTCAAGGTCGGGATCACCGCCGAGGACCGCGGGCCCGCCCGCCTGCTGGAGCAGGGCGCGGTCGTCTTCAGCTGGCTGGGGCGCGGGCCCCTGATGGCCGCGCGGCGGACCGAGGAACTGCTGCGGAGCGCCCTCGGGATCCCCGACCGGATTCCCTACGCGGACAAGCGGGCCGTACGGTCCGAGCTGCCGGGACCGGTCGAGCGGGCCGCCGAGATCGAGGCTCTGCACCGGCGCGCCCTCGCGCTCGGAGCCTGGGCCGAGACACTGGAGCCGCTGGAGTTCGAGCCCGTCGACCACACGGAGGTGTTCGGGCTCGGCCGGCTGACCGCCGCCGCCTCCGTCGTACGGGAGCTGATCGGCGGCGGCACCGTCGCGGGCACCCTCGTCGCCGTCGCCGGGCCCGATCTGCATCTGTGGACCGCCGAGGACCGGCTCGTCGTGTTCGACACCCGGCTCATGACCGGCTGGTCCCTCGTCGGGGCGGACCCCGCCTCGGGTGTCACCGTGCCCACCGCGGATGTCAGCGCCAGCAGCGGCGGAGCCGTCCAGGACGGACTGTTCTGAACGGGCTTCTCCGATCGGGCTGTTCCCATCGGATCCCATCGGTTCCCATCGGACGGCACCGCCGCCGGCCCCGGCCCGGGAAGCGGATCTCCTGGCCCGTCACCCGTGGACACCGCCCGGTATCGCCCCGCAGGGTGGATGCCATGAGCAACACCAGCACCAGGGCTGCCGCCGCCGTCGAACCGAACCGAGCGTCTCGGGAGCACCAGAAGGACCAGGAGATCCGGGACGCCCGTGGAAACCAGGGCGCCCATGGGCCGGGGGAGGCGCAAGAGGCAACGGAAGTACGGGAGTTCTGGGGGCGCCTCGGCCTCCCCGGGCTCATCGACATCCACACCCACTTCATGCCCCACCGCGTCCTGAAGAAGGTCTGGGCCTACTTCGACGCCAGCGGTGCCACGACCGGTCTGGAGTGGCCGATCACCTACCGCGAGGACGAGGAACGCCGTGTCGCCCTGCTGCGGGAGTTCGGCGTCCGCTCCTTCACGTCGATGCTCTACCCGCACAAGCCCGGCATGGCCGCCTGGCTCAACGGCTGGGCCGCCGACTTCGCCGCCCGTACGCCCGACTGCCTCCACACCGCCACCCTTTACCCCGAGGACGGCGTCGAGCGGTATGTGCGCGAGGCCGTCGAGCGGGGCGCGCGGGTGTTCAAGGCGCACCTCCAGGTCGGTGCGTACGACCCCAACGACGCGCGCCTCGACCCGGTCTGGGGGATGCTCGCCGACGCCGGTGTCCCCGTCGTCACCCACTGCGGCTCCGGGCCCATGCCGGGCAAGCACACCGGGCCGGAGCCGATGGGGCGGCTGCTCGCCCGCCATCCCCGGCTGCGGATCGTCCTGGCTCACATGGGCCTGCCGGAGTACAGCGACTTCCTCGATCTCGCCGGGCGGTACGAGGGCGTCCGCCTCGATACGACCATGGCCTTCACCGACTTCAGCGAGCGCTTCGCGCCCTTCCCGCAGGAAGACCGGCAGCGGCTCGCGGATCTCGGCGACCGGATCGTCCTCGGCACGGACTTCCCCAACATCCCCTATCCGTACCTCCATCAGCTCCACGCGCTCGAAGGGCTCGGCCTCGGCGACGACTGGCTCCGCGCGGTCTGCCACGACAACGCGGCGCGGCTGTTCGCACAAGGGCCGCGGGGCGTGTGAAGGGATTTCTCACAGAATTCCCAGAGAGCGGCAAGGTCCTTTTGAGAGGAGCGTCTTAGCGTCGCCCGCATGACGCCGACCTCACACCAGACTCGTACCGAGATGCTCCGGCCCGACGGCAGCCCCGTCCGCGTGCTTGTCGTGGACGACGAGACCGCGCTCAGTGAGCTGCTGTCGATGGCACTGCGGTACGAGGGCTGGGAGGTGCGCAGCGCCGACGACGGCGCGGGCGCGGTGCGGTCGGTACGGGACTTCCGGCCCGACGCGGTGGTGCTCGATGTGATGCTGCCCGACATGGACGGGCTCGCGGTCCTGGCGCGGCTGCGGCGGGAACTCCCCGATGTGCCCGTGCTGTTCCTCACCGCCCGCAACCGGGTCGAGGACCGGATCGCCGGGCTGACGGCGGGCGGGGACGACTATGTGGCCAAGCCGTTCTCGCTGGAGGAGGTCGTGGCCCGGCTGCGCGGGCTGATACGGAGGTCGGGGACCGCTGCTCCGCGCAGCGACTCACTCCTCGCGGTCGGCGATCTGCTCCTCGACGAGGACAGCCACGAGGTCTGGCGGGGCGGTGAGTCGATCCATCTGACGGCGACGGAGTTCGAGCTGCTGCGCTATCTGATGCGCAATCCCCGGCGGGTGCTCAGCAAGGCGCAGATCCTCGACCGGGTGTGGTCGTACGACTTCGGCGGCCAGGCCAATGTGGTCGAGCTGTATGTGTCCTACCTCCGCAAGAAGATCGACGCCGGCCGCTCGCCGATGATCCACACCCGGCGCGGCGCCGGATATCTGATCAAGCCGGGGGACTGAGACCTCGTCCCCGGCGGTCGGTCCGCGGCGGGCCGGTGCTGCCGCTCTGTAGTGAACGCTCAATCCGATCGGACGAGGTGGTGCCCGGCCGCCGGGACTCCGATGGCCACGGGGGTGTACGAGGAATGGTCCCGTACGCCGTATAAGGGAGCAGTGATGGCAGCGCCGGCTGGTGTCGGGGCCCGGCGCGTCGGTGACCTCGCGGCCGGGATGACGACGGTGTCGGCGGGGCTCGCGGCGATCGCTCTTCCGGGTGGTGACGGGTACGGCGGGAGGTTCCCCGGACCGGTGGTCATGGGCGCGGGTCTCGCGTTCTCGACGGCCGCGACGGCCGACGCGATCATGAGCGTGATTCCGCCGGAGAAGGCGGGTGTGGGGGTCGGGGGGAACGGCCCGCTCGCGTGGGCCGGCAACGCGCTCGGGGTCGCCGTGCTCGGTGCGGTCTCCGCACTCCCGGTTCGCCGTGCTGATGCCGTCGGTCGCCGGGGCGGCGTCGCTCCCGGCGGCCCCGGCGGCCCCGGCGGCGACGGGCGGGCCCGCCGGGCGGGAGCGGATCTCGGACGCGTTCGCCTCCGGCCTGGAGACCGGCCGGCCGGTGGGCGCGGCCGTGGTCGTGGTCCTGGCGGGCGGGCTGCCGGCCGTGCTGCCGCAGAGGCGGGCGGAGGAGCCGGACGCGCGCGGCGGGCGGCCGGCCCGAAGGAGCGCCCGGGTGTAAAAGGGACACCGCGGACCGGGGGCCGGGCGGGATCGGCCGTGGACGATCGGCCGTGGACACACGCTCAAGCGCCCGGGCCGCGGACCGGACCCCACCGCGCGGTGACGGGCCGGGGTGCGGCATAGCATCGGGACGGGGTGGTCCGGTGTGTACCGGTCCGCGCGGCTACGAACGGAACCGAGGAGGATGGCGCGATGGTGAACGCGGCCGATCGTGCGCAGCGTCCCGCGCGGACCAGCGTATGGCTGGAGGCCAGGACCGAACGCGGCCGCAGAGCGACCCAGCCGTCCGGCCTCGACCGCCGGAAGATCATCGACGCGGCGGTGCGGTTGCTGGACGCGGAGGGCTCGGCGAAGTTCTCGATGCGGCGGCTCGCCGCGGAGCTGGACGTCACGGCGATGTCGGTCTACTGGTACGTCGACACCAAGGACGATCTGCTGGAACTGGCGCTCGACTCGGTGTACGGGACGATCCGGCTGCCGGATGTGAGCCCGGAGGGCGAGTGGCGCGAGCAGCTCCGCGCGCTGGCGAGGGAGTACCGGTCGGTGCTGGTGCGGCACCCCTGGGTCTCCGCCCTGATCGGCAACTTCCTGAACATCGGCCCCCACTCGACGGCCTTCTCCCTCGCCGTCCAGCAGGTCATGCGCAACACCGGCCTGCCGCCCGAGGGCCGGATGGGCGGCCTCTCCGCGGTCTTCCAGTTCGTGTACGGCTTCGGCACGATCGAGGGCCACTTCGTCCAGCGGTGCGCGTCGGCGGGGATGAGCGAGGACGAGTACTACCGGGAGGCGATGGGCGCCATCGAGGGACGGCCCGGCCTCCGCCGCACCTTCGAGAGCGCGACCGAGATGCGGGAGGCGGGGGGCGGCACCACGGTCGCGGACGTGCGGGAGCGTGACTTCACCTTCGCCCTCGATCTGCTGGTCGCGGGCATCGAGGCGATGCGCGCGCGATAGCCGGGAGCCGGGAGCCCGGCGGTCGGTTGCGCGCGGCGCGCCGGTTTGCCCGGAGCCCGAAGCCTGGTCAGCCGCCGGTCGCGCGTGCCCGGGGGCCGGGCGCTGGTGGGCGGCCGGTTGCCCGGCGGCAGAGAGCGGTGGCCGACGCCTCCGGCCGGAGCAGCGCGCGACCACACCGGCCCCTTCGGGCATCGGCCCCGGGCGCCGCCCGGCTCTCAGGCGGGCTGGTCCACCTGACTCCGCGCGGACGCCGGGGTCTGAACGGACTCGCCCACCAGCGCACGGCTCTTCAGCGCCACTTCCTTGATGAACAGGGTCACGACGAAGGCCAGCAGCGCGAAGGGCGCCGAGTAGAGGAAGACATCGCCGACCCCGTGGCCGTACGCGTTCTCCATCACGCTCCGCAGCGGCTCGGGCAGCGTGCTCACCTCCGGGATGCCCCCGTCGCCCGCGGCGCCGCCGAGTGCCGCGCCCTGGGGGCCGAGCTTCGCGAGACCGTCCTCGACGTAGTGGCCGACCCGGGTGCCGAGCACGGCCCCCAGCGCGGAGACGCCGATCGCGCCGCCGAGGGAACGGAAGAAGGTGACGACGGACGACGCCGCGCCCAGATCGCCGGGGGACACCTGGTTCTGCGTACACAGCACGAGGTTCTGCATCATCATGCCGATGCCCAGCCCGAGCAGGGTCATATAGACCGCCGTCTGCCAGTACGCCGTGTCGTGCCGGATCGTGCCCAGCAGCCCGAGTCCCGCCGTCACCAGCACGGCGCCGCCGACCAGCCACGCCTTCCAGCGTCCGGTCCTGGTGATGAGCTGGCCGGAGACGGTGGAGGAGAGGAAGAGCCCCGCGATCATCGGGATGGTCATCACCCCGGACATCGTCGGGGTCTCGCCGCGGGCCAGCTGGAAGTACTGGCTGAAGAAGACCGTGCCGGCGAACATCGCGACACCGACGAACAGCGAGGCGACCGAGGCGAGCGTGATCGTACGGTTGCGGAACAGCCGCAGCGGGATGATCGGCTCGCTCGCCCGCGACTCGGTGTACAGGAAGCCCGCGCCGAGCAGCAGGGTGCCGCCGACCATGGCGTACGTCTGCCAGGACAGCCACGCGTACTTGTCACCCGCGAACGTCACCCAGATCAGCAGCAGCGACACCGACGCGCTGATGAGGGCCGCGCCCGTCCAGTCGACCTTCACCCGGCGCTTGACGACCGGGAGTCGCAGCGTCTTCTGGAGCACGACCAGCGCGAGCAGGGCGAACGGCACACCGACGTAGAAGCACCAGCGCCAGCCGAGCCAGTCGGTGTCGGTGATGACTCCGCCGAGCAGCGGCCCGCCGACCGTCGCGAGGGCGAAGTTCGCGCCGAGGTATCCGCTGTAACGGCCGCGCTCCCTCGGGGAGATGAGCGCGGCCATGATGACCTGCGCGAGCGCGCTGAGGCCGCCGACGCCGATGCCCTGGACGACCCGGCACGCGATCAGCATGCCGGTGCTCTGCGAGAGCCCGGCCACCACCGAGCCGATGACATAGATCACCAGGGCTATCTGGACCAGCAGCTTCTTGCTGACGAGATCCGAGAGCTTGCCCCACAGGGGGGTCGTCGCGGTCATCGCCAGCAGCGAGGCGGTCACCACCCAGGTGTAGGAGCTCTGGCCGCCGTCCAGGTCGTTGATGATCTCGGGCAGGGCGTTGGAGACGATCGTGGACGACAGGATGGCGACGAACATGCCGATGAGCAGTCCGGAGAGCGCCTCCAGGATCTGCCGGTGTGTCATGGGCGCGTCGTCGCCGCCCGCTTCCGCGGGACCGCCGCCCCGCACATCGGCCGGAGTGGGCGAAGCCATAGGAGTCCTTTGCGTGCGTACGTCAGGTCGTGTCGTGGGGGTGTCCCGGTGCGGCGGGCGCCGGGCGGGTCCGGCAGTCGCCGAAGGAGTCACGGAGCCGGGCCAGCATGCCGATCAGCTGGCCGACCTCGTCGTCGGACCAGTCCTTGAGGTTGTGCGCGAACATCTCCGTCGACCGCTCGTGCAGCGCTTCGAGCATGTCCACGCCCGACGGGGTCAGCCGCAGAATGCGGGAGCGTCCGTCGTGGGGGTCGGGCGCCCGCTCGATCCAGCCGCCCTTGACCGAGTGGGCCACATGCCTGCTCGTCACCGACATGTCGATGGCGAGCAGCTCGGCGAGGCGGCTCATCCGCATCTCGCCGTGGCGGTGCAGCAGTGAGAGCACGGCGGCGGAGCCGGACGGGCACTCGGGCGGCAGCAGACGCAGCATGCTGCGTCTGAGGGCGCCGATGGAGTTGAGCTGGCGGGCCAGTTCCGCGTACTGAGTCTGTGCCGCCATGGCTCAGTCCCCCCCTACATGTTGTTGCTTAGGGCAACCATAGACATGATTGGTTGCCCCAGGCAAATGAAAAGGGTGCTTGCAGTAGTAAAGGAAAGTAAAGGCTTCGCATGGCGCAGGTCATCCTGGGCGGGGGCGGAGGGGAGCGGCCGTCGCGCGCGGGCGGGAGGGATCCGGCGCACAGCACGGCGCGCGGACCTCCCGCGGGCGGGCGGACGAACCACGGGCGGGCGCCCGTGGGCGGCGGTGGACGGCGGGCTGCCGGAACCGCGGTTCGTGGGAGCGCCGCTGGTCAGGGGCGTACGGCGGGCTCCGTGCCCGGAGGCGCCACGGGACGGGCCGCCAGAGGCGCGGCGGCCCGGGGTTGGGCCCTACCGCTCGGTTCGCTAGGGTCGTGGCCCATGGCACAGAACCCCCATACTCCCCAAGGCCAGGGCCCCGAGGGCAACTACGACCCCGCGGGCAGTACGCAGATGTTCCGCGCCTTCGTCGACGACGGTGTGCCCCAGGGCCGCCGCCAGGCCGCACGGACCCAGTCGGGACCCAAGCCAGGGCTGATCGTGGGTGTCGTCGCGGCGATCGTGATCCTGGGCGCGGTGGCCTGGCTGGCGCTCTCCTGACACCGGCGCCCGCGCCCGGACCGGCACCCGCTTCCGGCACGGCGCGTGTTCCCGTCCCGGTCCGCCTTCCCGGTCCAGCGCCTGCTCCTGCTCCTGCTCGTGTTCCTGCTCCGGCCCGTCGGACGAGTCCGGGCAGGGGCCGACCGCGACCCGCGCCCGGGCTCCGCCCGCAGCCGCGCGCCCGACGACGCCCCCTCCCGTGCCTCGGCCCGGGGCGCCGCCCGGTGTCCGGGGGCGTCGGCGGGGTGGTCGCTCACTTCCAGGTGGCTGTGACGTCCTGGGTCTCGATCCGCATCCCCAGCGGCACGCGCCAGGCGTCGACGCAGACGGTGTACGCCTCCCGGCGCGTCGTCCCCGGAGCGATCGGCGCGGGCAGGGCCTGACGGGACCGGATGGTCGCCCAGTCGACACCGAGGGCGCCGATGATGTGCGTCGCGAAGGTGACGGTGCCCGAAGTCGCGGCTGTCGCGCCGGTGTTGCGGAACTCGACGGTGACCTTCTCGCACCACCGCTTGTCCGTCGTGGCCCGGCCCGGGGCGCCGACCGACAGTACGGCGGGACCCGCGGGAGGCTTCGGCGCCGGGGCGCTCGCCGGCGGGCGGGTGCCCGGGGTCCCGGGCCCGCCGGGTGCCGTGGAGCCGCCCGTACCGCCGCTGTTGCCCCCGCCGCCCGTACCGCCGGAGCCCGGCGTGCCTCCCGGGCCGGACGTGCCTCCGGAGCGCGGCGAGCCGCCCGGGGCCGGGGTGCCCGAGCCGGGGTCCCGGCCGGTCGTCGAGCCGTCGCCTCCGGCCGGTGAGCCCGTACCGGCGCCGCCCGTGACGTCGATGCCTCCGCCGCCGCCCGTGCCGCCCCCGGGGGACCCGGCGGACGGCGACGAGGAGCCCGGTGCGCCGCCGGGGCCGTCGAGTGGCACCAGCGCGACCTTGCCGCGGGGCGGCACGGCGCCCGACGGGGCGCCGCCGGAATCCGGACCGGCGGCGCCCACCGCCGCGTAGCCGTCGCCGCCACCGCCCCCGCACGCGGTGAGCGCCCCGCCCAGGCAGAGCGCCACCGCCGCGAGAACCGATCTCTGACGTCGTCGTCGCATCGCGACAGTGTGGCTGACACACCGTCAATAAGGAACCCCCGAAAGCCGGGAGCACGGAAGGCACGGGGCGGGTGGGCGACCCCGGGGCCACCGAGCGCCCCGGCGCACCCGGCAACACTCCGGCGATCCCCGGGTTGTTCCGGCGAACCCCGGGACCCCTGGGATCTCCGGGACCCCCGGGATCTCCGAGAGGCCCTGGAGGCCCTGGAGGTCCCAGGGCTCTGATGAGCTCCGGGAGCTCCCGGCGACCCCGTGAGCCGGCGGCTCAGTCCGCGGTGAGACCGTGCCGCAACTGCGCGAGCGTGCGCGTCAGCAGCCGCGAGACGTGCATCTGGGAGATGCCGACCTCCTCGCCGATCTGCGACTGCGTCATGTTCGCGAAGAAGCGGAGCATGATGATCTGCCGTTCCCTCGGCGGGAGTTTGGCCAGCAGCGGCTTCAGGGACTCGCGGTACTCCACACCCTCCAGCGCCGCGTCCTCGTACCCCAGGCGGTCCGCGAGAGAGCCCTCGCCGCCGTCGTCCTCGGGGGAGGGGGAGTCCAGCGAGGAAGCGGTGTAGGCGTTGCCGACCGCGAGGCCGTCGACGACCTCCTCCTCCGACACCCCGAGCACGGCGGCCAGTTCGGGCACGGTCGGCGAGCGGTCCAGGCGCTGGGCGAGGTCGTCGCTGGCCTTGGTGAGCGCGAGCCGCAGCTCCTGGAGCCGGCGCGGCACCCGCACCGACCACGAGGTGTCGCGGAAGAAGCGCTTGATCTCGCCGACGACGGTGGGCATCGCGAACGTCGGGAACTCCACGCCCCGTTCGCAATCGAATCGGTCGATCGCCTTGATGAGCCCGATCGTGCCGACCTGGACGATGTCCTCCATCGGCTCGTTGCGGCTGCGGAAGCGGGCCGCCGCGTACCGCACGAGCGGCAGGTTCAGCTCGATCAGGGTGTCGCGGACGTAGGTCCGCTCGGGGCTGTCTCCCGTGCCCTGGGCGTCCAGGGCACGCAGCCGCAGGAACAGGGAACGGGACAGAGTGCGAGTGTCGATGGCCTCCGTGCTGTCAGGCGTGACAGGTGCGGGTGCGCTCTTTGTGAGCGTGAGCACCTTCGAGCTGCCCTGTTCTGCGGACATGCCACCCCCTTGAGGTCGCGGTCGGTCGCGGTGGCCGCGACCAACGGAGGAACGCAGCCTGCCCCTGAGATACCGGCGGCGAGGCTGCGGCAAACGCGTCTCCCGCAGAATGTCACATGTCGGCAACACGCTGAAGTGACATGTCGACAAGTAATGGGCCAATCCGCGCAGGAAGCGGGGGGTGTGCGGAGAACGGACCCGGCGGAGGTGCCCGGGAGGGGTGTACCCGTTCCGACTACGCCTCGATCCTGTTTGCGGATCGCAATCGAGCGAAGCTCCTGGCGAGTAGCCTTGACACATGCATCTGGGAGACTCCCAGTTCCTGGCTGATCTGCGACTGCGTCAGATTGCTGTAGTAGCGCAGCACCAGGATCCGCTGCTCCCGCTCGGGCAGTTGTACGAGCAGATGCCGTACGAGATCGCGGTGCTCGACGCCCACCAGCGCCGGGTCCTCGTACCCGAGGCGGTCGAGCAGGCCCGGCAGCCCGTCGCCCTCCTGGGCCGCCTCCAGTGAGGTCGCGTGGTACGAACGCCCGGCCTCGATACAGGCGAGCACCTCGTCCTCGCCGATCTTCAGCCGCTCGGCGATCTCCGCGGTGGTGGGCGTGCGGCCGTTCGCCGTGGTCAGGTCCTCGGTGGCGCCGGTGACCTGGACCCAGAGCTCATGGAGCCGCCGGGGTACGTGCACGGTCCTGACGTTGTCCCGGAAGTATCGTTTGATCTCCCCGACGACCGTCGGCATCGCAAAGGTCGGGAACTGCACCCCGCGGTCGGGGTCGAACCGGTCGATCGCGTTGATGAGCCCGATCGTGCCGACCTGGACCACGTCCTCCATGGGCTCGTTGCGGCTGCGGAAGCGGGCGGCCGCGTACCGCACGAGCGGCAGATTCGCCTCGATCAGCGCCCCGCGCACCCGGGAGTGCTCAGGAGTGCCCGGCTCCAGCCCCTTGAGTTCGCCGAAGAGCACCTGGGTGAGCGCACGGGTGTCGGCGGCGCGGCTCTGGGGGCGGGCGGGGGTCTCGGGAGCGGTTTCGGTGAGGGTCTCGGTGAGGGGCCGGCCGGAGGAGTCGACCGCGCTGCCGGTGGAGTCCGCCGCGGTTCCGGTGGAGGCGTCGCCGCCGGTGGAGGCGCCGGAGATACGGATTCCGGTGCCGGTGTCGGCGGACGTGCCCAGGGGCCCCGGGCCGGGCGTGGCCCCGGGTACTCCGGGGCCGGCGGGCGGCGAGGTGGCGGCATCGGGGGCGACGGGGGTGACGGGGTGCGCGTCCGCCGGGACAGGGACCCGGGCGGAGGGGGGATCGGCTTCTGGTGCGGCGGATGAATCGTCCGGGCGCTCGTTCTCGGGCGGCGCCTGAGGCGCGGTACTGGCCGGCACGATGACGCCACCCCTTTGCGGTCAACTACGGTCAACTCATCCGTCAAAAGCGGTCATAGCATCACAAGACATGTCCACTGTGTGCAAGCACCAGATAAAGCCGTGTTGAGGGCAAGTCGGGATTTAAACCTCAGAAAGCCCCTCGCCATCGGGGCGAGGGGCCGGAGAACGGAACCGTACGAAGGCCGCCGAAGCGGTGCGCACGCGGTACTACGAGTAGACGGCGGCGTATGGATTCATACGGAAACGGTTTTAGAACTCGTAGTCGGCGATCACCCACGTGGCGAATTCCCGCCACTGGGCGGCGGCCGCCTGGTGGGCGGGGTGCTCGATGTACCGCTTCAGCGCGTCGGCGTCGGCGACGGCGGAGTTGATCGCGAAGTCGTAGGCGATCGGCCGCTCGGTGATGTTCCAGCCGCACTCCCAGGACTCCAGCTCGGGCACGAGCGTGCCCAGCTCCTCGAACGCCTTCGCGCCGGCGGCCACGCGCGGCTCGTCGCGGGCGACACCCTCGTTGAGCTTGATGAGGACCAAGTGGCGGATCACGGGACACTCCTCATGGGGCCTGGGCCTCAGGGGGTACGCGTTCTAGTTGACCAGCTCGGTCATGAACTCGCCGACAGCCTGGGCCGCGCTCGATATGCCCTCGAAGCCTATCTGGACCAGATCCGCGGCCTTCGCCGGGGATGTGATGATCGTGTACAGCACGAAAACGACGACGACATAGAGGGCGATCTTCTTCGCCTGCACCATCAGCCCCTGCCTCCCCGGCGTTCCCCCGCGACCCCTGCCGCTCTCGGTGGGTCCGCAAGCACTCTGACCTTCACCGACCTCTGCTGATCGCGCAGTCGCGGAAGTCTAACCGAGCATTTATGGACCAAGGGCCCTGCGATCGGGGCCCTTTGCCGATCACTTTTATGCCGGTGGGGGAGCAGGATGGCAGGTGAGCCCGTACGGATCTGGCAGGAATCCGGCGGGATCAGGACCGGCCCTCACTGCGGGGCCACGCGACGCGCGCTTCCCCCGATGCGACGCGGGCCTGTGGGACCGGTCCTCGCCGGGGGGAGCGGCGGTCCCCCCGTTTGCCGCTTCCCCCGACCCGACAGCCCTGGCCGCTCTCCGCGGCCGGGGCTCTGTCCGCATTCGGCCTCTCCCGCGGGCGTCCGGCCTCATCGCTCCCCGCATCCCGCCGCTCCGGAACCCGCCGAGACGGGAGCCCGGAGACCGGACACCGGCCGGAGACCAGAACGGCCGGTCAGGCCGATTCCAGCAGCGTCCTGATGTCGTCCGGCGTCCAGAACCCCGCCGCTCCCGGGGCGTGTGCCAGATATCCGGCGATGGCCGCGGTGTCCCACGTACCGGCCGAGCGGAGGCCGGTGGCGAGATGCTTCAGGTAGGCGGCCGAGGGCCGGTTCCACTCCACTTCCGCGCAACGCCACGGGGCGGTGAGCGTGACAACAGGGAGGCCGTCCAGGAACCCGGGGCACACCAGGGTCTCGTACCGTCCGGGCCCCAGCACCTCCCTCCCCTCCACGAGGACCGTGGTCAGATCGAGGTCCGGTCCGGGGAGCCGGTACATCTCCTGCGCCGCGATGTCGGAGAACTGCTGCGCGCTGATCAGATGGGCGCGCGCCCAGACCCTGCCCTCGGCAGCGGGGTCGTAGAAGCCCCTGCCACCCGTCCACGCCGCCGACTCGGTCGCGAAGTACAGCACACCGGGAAGCTCGATCGGCACGGAGCGCTCGGGGGCGCTCCGGTCCCGGCAGCCGGGGTGCGTCCTCGCCGACCCGGCAGGCCGGCCGCCGGCGAGATAGCAGCGGAGTCTGCCGTCGTCCATGTTGGAGCCGTACGAGGCGTACCAGACCCTGCCGGCGGGCAGGGGGAGCGCGGAGGGCACGGCCGTGAGGCGATGGACGGGGCTCGGGTCGACGGTGGCCGAGGGATCCCCGGGTGTCTCGGTGCTCACCCTGCCGCCTCCAGGAGGTTGGCCATGTGGGGCGTCGAGTCTGACAGAAGCACGCTGCCGGAGCCGCACGGCAGCGGCCACGCCACGGAGACCACATGCGAGACGGTCACCATGACAGGCAAGAGGATCAGACGCGGACCCACTCCACAGGGCTGCTGCGGCCCACGGATGCCGCATGGCAGAGCTTCGGAATGTGGGATGCGTCGGTGGAGGCGACCTTCATCGGCCCGCCCGAGCACGCTGCCGTCGCGACCACGAGTGCGTCCCAGAGACCAGAGACTCAGGGCCGCGGGCGGGGCAGCCGACGGCGGTCCGGCCGTCGGGCGTCACTCTCCGTAGAGGGTGGGCAGATCGACCAGGAGGACGTCGTCGCGCTGGGCGGCGGACTTGATCAGATCGGGATAGAAACCGTGCAGGGAATACAGGGCCAGAGTGGCGCCGTCGATGTCGTACCCCTGCTCGGCGAGGAGAGTGCGGATGTGTTCCAGGCGCTGTAGGTCACCGGTTCCCCGGCGGGCGGCGGTCGCCTTGGCCTCGCCGAGGAGCGCGATCCTCGCCCGGGGTGCCTGCGGACGCTCACCGGCGGCCAAGGCGATGACATCGACCTCGTGCTTGGTCCGGGCGGCCTGGTCGGCGACCTCGGTCGTACCCACCGGACCGGTCAGTCCACCGGGCAACAGGGCGTGGGCGTAACGGCGGGTGAAGTCGCGGGCCAAGTCCTCGAAATGCGGGCCGAGGATCTTGGAGTTGAAGGTCGGAGCGGCCTGCTGCCACACCTGCTCGGCGAAGCCCTGCTCCACGGCGGCTGCCTGCGGCAGGGTGATCAGCTGGTTGAAGCGGATGACCGGGTCGGCGAGGGTGATGATCGGATGCCGAGCACGGAGGATGTCCTGTTCCCGCTGGATGTACCCGGTGGACTCCAGCACGCCGAGCGGGTGCGCGACGGCATTGCGCGGGCGTTCCAGAGCCGCACCGATCTTGCTGGGGGTGGTGGCCCCGTTCGCGAGCGCGGTGAGGATGTCGTAGTAGAGCGTGTGCTGCGTGATCCTCGGATCCTCACGCAGCAGGTACTCGGTCTCGGTGCGCGAGTACACCGCCCGGCCCGGGTCGAGGAGCGTCCGGGTGAGCCACGTGTCGAACCCGTCGTCGGGGTGCGGACGGGCGGCCACCGGCCGGTAGCCGGGTGCCCCGCCGAGGACCGCGTGCACTTTCAACGCGGTCAGTGGGTCTTCGATCTGCCAGAAGGCCCGGCTGTCCCGGTAGCCGAAGGGGCCGAGGCGCAGGTCGACGACGGCCCGGCCGCGCAGTGGCTTCGTCCCCGAGAGCAGCTCGTGCATGACGCTCATCGCGGAGCCGCACAGGATCAAGCGCGGGCCCGGTCCGGCCCCGGGCCGGGTGCCGCGCTGACGCTCGTCGTAGAGCTGCTGAAGCAGCCCCGGAATCTCGGGTGAGTGTTGGAGCAGGTACGGCAACTCGTCGATCACCAGCAGTGGACGCGGCGAGCGGGCTGTCACATCAAGGGCGTTGGACAGCACATCACGCCAGTCCGTCAGACGCAGACTCCCGGGCCGCAGGCCGGCGTGGGCGGCGACCGCGTCACTGAACCGCTGGATCGCGGGCAGCCGCCCCTCTTCCCTGACCGCCGTCACGTACAGGCCGCCGACCCGCTCGGACAGGGCCTGCAGCAGATACGACTTCCCGTGCCGCCGCCGCCCGGACACGATGCCGAGCCGCATCGCAGGATCCGGATCAGCGAGGAACTCCGCGAGCAGACCCCACTCCTGGTCCCGGTCCACCACGTCATCCGGTTTGGCCAGCAGGTTGCTCTTCACCGGACCTCCAGCTCATCGACCAGGACGGATTCCGTCTAAGTCTACTTGGACAAAATCTGTCGCACTGGGATCCATCAGTACTCTCCCGAAGTCGGTCGGCAACCCGTGAGTCTGTCGCTATGGGCGCCCTCCTGTGATTGCGGGAGGTGATCCCTTCGTGTGCGGCACCAACTGTGTCGGCGAACAAGGGAGACAGGGGAGGGCGGAATGGCCGGCGTATGGACATGCCCCCACAAAAAACACCCCCCTGAGCGCGTTTCCGCAGATCAGGAGGGTGTGAGAGCGGTAGCGGAGGGATTTGAACCCTCGGTGACTTGCGCCACACTCGCTTTCGAGGCGAGCTCCTTCGGCCGCTCGGACACGCTACCGGGAGAGAGCTTAGCCCACGGGGGCCGTGTGCCGAAATCCGTATCCGGGTGGGGGCGGGCAGAGGGTCCCGGAAGGTTCAGCCGTTGCGGAAGAAGGCGGTGAGGGTCCTGGCGCAGGCGTCCTCCAGGACACCCTGGATGACCTCGGGGCGGTGGTTGAGGCGGCGGTCGCGGACGACGTCCCAGAGGGAGCCGGCCGCGCCCGCCTTCTCGTCGCGGGCGCCGTAGACCACGCGGTCCACCCGGGACTGGGTGATCGCGCCCGCGCACATCGTGCACGGCTCCAGGGTGACGACCAGGGTGCAGCCGGTCAGCCGCCAGCCGCCGAGGCGCCGGGCGGCCCTGCGGATCGCCAGCACCTCGGCGTGGGCGGTCGGGTCGCCCGTCAGCTCACGTTCGTTGTGTCCCGCTGAGAGCAGGCCCCCGTCGCCGCCGAGCACGACGGCGCCGACCGGCACATCGCCGGACAGCACCGCGTGCTCGGCCTCCGCGAGGGCGAGCCGCATGGGCGCCTCCCAGGGATCACGTACGGGATCCCCGGCTCCGTGTGGGGCGTCCGTCACTATCGGACGGTCTCCAGCACATCGCCCGCGCCCAGCGCTTCCGCGATCTCCAGCAGTGCGTCCGATTCCAGTGCCAGCAGCTCCTTGTCCGAGAGGCCGAAGTCCAGAAGGATGTCCCGCTCGCCGACCGGACCCGAGGGGGCCGTGGCGGCCGCCGGGTCGGTGTCGGCGTCGTCGGTGTCACCGGTCTCGTCCGGCTCTCCGTCCTCCGTGCCGTCGAGGTCCAGCGCGTCCAGGTCGTCGGCGGGGTCGTCATCGTCCCTGCCGAGGAGTTCATTGGTCAGGATCTCCCCGTACGAGGAGCGTGCGGCCGCTGCCGCGTCGGAGACGAAGATACGAGGGTCGTCCTCGCCCTCCACCCGGACGAGGCCGAACCAGGCGTCCTCCTGCTCGATGAAGAGGAGCACCGTGTCCTCGTCCACCGAGGCGTCGCGGGCCAGGTCGGCCAGATCCGACAAGGTCTCCACATCGTCGAGCTCTGTGTCGCTCGCTTCCCACCCGTCTTGAGTGCGCGCGAGCAGTGCGGCGAAGTACACCGTGACTCTCCCACTGATCAGAGGTGTGACGATTGGGCGGCGCGGTGGTGCGTGTTCCGCCCACTCGGAATCGTGGCAGAAACCGGGGCTTTGCGAGAGGTCTTCCGTCGTTGCGTCGGCCATCAGTTCTCGACTGGGCCTTTTGCCGAGACTCCGCTCACACTTTTGCGCACGCCATCGGAGTTACCAGCGGAAGGTCCGCATACGCATCTGCCGGCGCATCCGGGCGGCCCGGGCGCGGCGCGGCTGGACGCGTTCACGCAGGGCTTTCGCCTCGTTCAGTTCGCGGAGGAACTGGGCGCGCCGCCGCCGGCGCTCGTCGTCCGATTCACTCTCCGCGTCGCTTCCTTCGCGCGTTTCGTCCGAATCACCTGTTCCGGGTGCTCCGTTCGTTCCGCGTGTTCCGCGTGTTCTGGGTTCCGTGTGTGTTCCGTGTGCTTCGGGCGCTGTTCCGCTGTGCTCCGTGTCGTGCTGTTCGTGCTCCGGTTCCGGCATGGGCCTCACCTCCCCACGGCTCTCCTTTTGCCTCCACCTTCCCTCGCCCACCTCCCTTGATGCGAGCCGGGCTACTGTGGAGGCCATGCGGATCCACGTTGTCGACCACCCGCTGGTGGCGCACAAACTCACGACGCTGCGCGACCGGCGCACCGACTCCCCCACCTTCCGGCGGCTCGCCGATGAACTGGTCACCCTGCTCGCGTACGAGGCGACCCGGGACGTGCGTACGGAGCAGGTCGACATCCACACCCCCGTGACGGGGACCACCGGAGTGAAGCTCTCGCACCCCCGGCCGCTGGTGGTGCCGATCCTGCGGGCGGGGCTCGGGATGCTGGACGGCATGGTCCGGCTGCTGCCCACCGCGGAGGTCGGCTTCCTCGGGATGATCCGCAACGAGGAGACGCTGCAGGCGTCCACCTACGCGACCCGGATGCCGGAGGACCTCTCCGGCCGTCAGGTCTACGTCCTCGACCCCATGCTCGCGACCGGCGGGACGCTCGTCGCGGCGATCCGTGAGCTGATCGAGCGCGGTGCGGACGATGTGACGGCGGTCGTGCTGCTGGCGGCGCCGGAGGGCGTCGAGGTGATGGAGCGCGAGCTGGAGGGGACGCCGGTGACGGTGGTCACGGCGGCGGTGGACGAGCGCCTGAACGAGCAGGGCTACATCGTGCCGGGCCTGGGCGACGCGGGCGACCGCATGTACGGCACGGCCGACTAGGAACCGTCCGTACGGCGCGGCGGGCCGGGGCCCGTGGTGCCGTACGGTGCGGTGGGCTAGGGCCCGTGGTGCCGTACGGGGAGCAGGACCCGCCTCGGGCGCCCGATCAGCTGGAAGCCGTCTCGTACGCCCGACCGGCGGTCGTGACCCTGGTCAGCAGGTGGCCTTGGGGCGCGGTGCCGGGGCCGACAGGGCCGAGAGGGCCTTGTCCGCCGTGGGCTTGGGTGCGAGGGCGGTGAAGGCCGTGCCCAGGATCAGGTCGACATCGGGGGTTGTCCGGGCGTCCGTCTTGGTCGTCGCGGTCGGGAGCTGGGTGCCGAGCACCGAGAAGGGGCCTTTCGCCGCCGCGGGCGCGCCGAGGAGGACCGCGGCGCCGGGGACCTTCTTGTCGTAGGCGGCGGGCGCGTTGCCGACCTTGCCGATCGTGAAACCGCGCTTCTTCAACTCGTCGGCGGCGGCCTTGGCGAGACCTCCGCGCGGAGTCGCGTTGTAGACGTTCACGGTGATCTGGGCCGGTTTGAGCGCCACCGCGGGCATCGCGGGAGACGCGCCGGGGCCGGGCTTGCAGCCGGCTTTGCGGGCGGCCGCGGTGGTCTTGGTGTCGTCGCCGGTGAAGACGCCGATGAGCTGGAACGTTCCCCAACCGGCCAGCCCAAGCGCCACCACCGCCGCGACAACCGCCGTGACGATCCTGCGACGGTTGCGGGGGCGTCGCATTCGGGGGTACTTGTCGCCCGTGATGCGGTACTTTCCCCCCATCCCGGGGGGAGTCAGCATGCTCATGGGCGCAGCGTAGTGCGGGCTGGTGGCCAGGGATACAAGATGATCAACTGATTGCGTCCGTACGGTCCCGGAATGGGCCCGAAAGGGTCAGCCGGCCTCCACCAACGGGCGGTCCCGGCCCGCGCTCGGCAGGGTTCCGGCACGGTCGGCTCCGGATCGTTGCGGCTCCGCCCCCGCGCGCGGACCCGCACGGAACAACGGGGCGGCGGCACGGCCGGACCAGGGTGGCGGACGGCCGGGCCCGGGTGGCGGCGCGGTCCGCCGAGGACGCCCCCGGCCCGCGCCTCGCCGTCGGCCGACCGTCGGGGCGCGCTCGGTCCGGGGCCCGGGTCAGCTCAGTTCGAGCACGCGCGCGTGCAGGACCTGCCGCTGCTGGAGCGCCGCGCGGACCGCGCGGTGGAGTCCGTCCTCCAGATAGAGATCGCCCTGCCACTTCACGACGTGCGCGAAGAGGTCGCCGTAGAACGTCGAGTCCTCCGCGAGGAGCGTTTCGAGGTCGAGCTGCCCCTTGGTGGTCACGAGCTGATCGAGGCGGACCGGGCGCGGGGCGACGTCCGCCCACTGCCGGGTGGACTCCCGGCCATGGTCGGGGTAAGGCCGTCCGTTTCCGATGCGCTTGAAGATCACACGGAAAGCCTACCGGTCAAGCGGCTCCGGGCGCAGCCATGGCAGGTGGGTGCGATCCCGGGCAAAACAACTGAGACCGGAAATACCGGGGGCACATATGGCCGGGAGCATGGCGTGGCCAGCGCGGAAAATCGCGTCCGGGTACGCGCTCACCGGAGCCGCCCTCGACCTCGGCGCCCTTGTCCGGGACGGGCCGTGCCTGCCCGGCGCGCCGATCCGGATCCCGCTCGCGATGCTGAACCGGCACGGTCTGGTGGCCGGGCGACCGGCACCGGGAAGACCAAGACGCTCCAGCTGATCGCCCGAGCAGCTCTCCGCGAACGGTGTCCCCGTCCACCTCGCCGGCATCAAGGGCGATGCGTCGGGGATCTCGGCCCCGGGCAGCCGAACGACCGCGTCCGGGAGCGGGCGGGCCAGGTCGGGCAGCGCTGGACCCGGATCGGGCGGGAGGTCACCCGTTCGCTGTTCGGGACCGCCCGGCGGAGGCGCTGATCCACGGGACGCGCCTCCGCCGGACGGCAGCCGGGGGTGTTACTCCGTCACTTCCCCGTGGCCGTCGTGCAGACCGCCGCCGCTGCCCGTGTCCCCGCCCGTGGGCACGGAGGTCACCGGCCGGGTGAGCGAGCCGAGGTCGTGGGCGTAGGTGCCCGCCGCGTTGGCGATGATGCCGATGTTCACCGCGTACGCCGCCATGTTGATGTTGTTGATGTCGTCGCCCTTGGCGTGGTAGTTCGGGTCGTACGCGAGCCCCGCCGTACCGCCGAACTTCGCCGCCTGGGCCGCCGTCTTCTTGCCCTCGGCGCCGGTGAACGTGCCGCCGGAGGGGATGCCGGCGTCGATGAACGGACCGTAGTCCGAGCGTCCGGTGAAGTCGGTGCCCTCGTGCGGGGTGCCGCGCCGGTCGAGGAACTCGTTGATGTCGCGCTCCAGCTGGGCGGAGCCCTCGGGGCCCGGGCCCGCGCCGACGCCGTCGGAGTTGTCACCGTCGTAGACGAAGAGCCCGTAGTTGGGCGAGGCGATCATGTCGAAGTTCAGGTACAGCTTGATCCGCTGCTTCTGCGCCGGGGTCAGCGCGGCGACGTACGCCTCGGAACCGAGCAGGCCGTTCTCCTCGGCCGACCACCAGGCGAAGCGGACCTTGTTCGCGGGGCGCTTCTCGGCCTTGGCCAGCTCCTGGGCGACTTCGAGCAGTCCGGCGGAGCCGGAGCCGTTGTCGTTGATGCCGGGGCCCTCGACGACCGAGTCGAGATGCGCGCCGAGCATCACGGTGCTGGCCGCGTCGCCGCCGCGGGTCTCCGCGACGACGTTGTTGGTGGTACGGGTCTGCTGCTGCTGGCGCAGCTCCAGGGAGACGTTCACCGGGCCGCCGGCCAGGTCGGCGACGAGCTTCTCGCCGTCCGCCCGGGTGACGCCGCCGGTCGGGATCTTCGCGGAGTCGGTCCCGCCGAGGGTCCCGCCGAGCGCGCCGTCGGTGTTGTTGTAGACGATCGCGCCGACCGCGCCCGCCCCGGCCGCGGCGGCCTGCTTCTCGGCGAAGGTGCAGCCGCCGCGCTTGATCAGGGCGATCTTTCCGGTGAAGGTCGCGGACGCGTAGTCGCCGGGCTCGCAGCCGGTGGTGTCGTCGACCGGGACGGCCGACAGATCGGCCGTGATGCCGCCGGTCGGGGTGGACCTCGTGTAGGTCATCGCCCGGACCGAGATGTCGCGCGGGGCGGGGGAGACGACGGAGAGCTTCTCGGCGAGCGTCTCGGTGTGGACGAAGTCGAAGCGCTCGTAGCGGACGTCGTAGCCGTACTTCCTCAGCTGCTGATAGACGTACGCGGCCGAGGCGTCGTGTCCGAGAGTTCCCGCCGCCCGGTGGCCGCCCGTGGTGTCGGCTATCTGCTGGAATTTCTCCAGATGCTTCCGTGCGTCCTTTGCGGACGATTTGCCGACGAGTTTCGCCGCGAGTTTTGTGGCGTTCTTCGTCGCCCGGTCGCCGGGGGTCTGGCGTTCGGCGGTCGCGGGGGAGGCGGATGCCAGCAGGAGCGGGGTCGCGATTGCGGCGGCGGCCAGTGCGGCCACGGCTCTGCGACGGGTTGCCTTCACAGAGTTCCTTCCCGATAAGGACTGGGTCGACGGGAAGCTAGCGGGGTCGGCGGGGCCATGGGAATGCATGTGCCCCAACTCACTTCTCATTTCATCTCATTGGCATGAAAGAGCCGGGACATCTCCTTCGACACGCCGTATATCGGCCACGCATGGCCGTATTCGCGTCTTCCTCTCACCTCCTGTTTCCTTGTCGATAATTCCGTCCGTTGGACCGGCGGGATGCCCGGGAAGTCCGCGGGAATCCCACCGGTCCGGATCGAAAGCGGCCCGGCCCGGTCCCCTACCGGGCGACCACGTCGCCGTGACCGTCCGCGGGGGATCCGGCCCGGGGCCGGATGCCGGGCGTGTGCTTGTCATGCGGTGTGTAGTTGTCACCCCGCGGGGTGTAGTTGTCGCCGTTCGGAGGGATGTCGTCGCCCGCCGCGAGGGGACGGGTCAGCGAACCGAGGTCGTGGGTGTAGGTGCCGACCGCGTTGGCGATGATCGCGATGTGGGTGGCGAACGCCGTCATATTGACGTTGCTGATGTCGTCGCCCCGCTCGTGGTAGTTCGGGTCGTACGGGGTATTGGCCGTGCCGCCGTACCGGGCCGCCTGCTCGGCCGTCTTCAGTCCGTCCGACCCCGTGCTGGTGCCGCCGGAGGCGATGCCCGCCTCGGCGAATCCGGCGTAGTCGGTGCGGGCGTTGAAGTCCGAGCTGTCGTGCGGGGTGCCGCGCCGGTCGAGGAACTCGCGGATGTCGCGCTCCAGCCGGCCCGAGCCCTCGGGGCCGGGGCCCGCCCCGACGCCGTCGGAGTTGTCGCCGTCGAGCACGAAATTGACGTAGTTCGGCGAGGCGATCATGTCGAAGTTCAGATACAGCTTGTGCTGCTGCCGCTGCGCCGGGGTCAGCGCCCTGGTGTACGCGTAGGAGCCGTGCAGACCGCCCTCCTCGGCGGACCACCAGGCGAAGCGGATCTTGTGCTTGGGCTTCTGTTCGGCCTTCGCCAGTTCCTGGGCGACTTCGAGCAGTCCGGCGGAGCCGGAGCCGTTGTCGTTGATGCCCGCGCCCAGGGAGACACTGTCGAGGTGGGCACCGAGCGTCACCGAGTTGTCGGGGTCGCCCCCCTTGGTCTCGGCGATCACGTTGTTGGTGTTGCGTGTCTCGATGAGATGGTCGAGGTCGAGGTTGACCGTGACCGGGCCGTTGGCCAGCTCGGCGGTGAGCCGTTCGCCGTCGCCCCCGGTCAGCCCGGCGGTGGGGACCTTCACATTGTTCTGGTCGACGAGGGTGCTCTTCAGCAGGGTGTGGTTGTCGTTGTAGACGAGTACAGCGACCGCGCCCGCCTCGGCGGCTTTGAGCTGCTTCACCCAGTTGAAGCAGCCGCCGCGCTTCATCAGCACGATCTTGCCGGTATAGGACCGGGAGGCGAAGTCGGACGCCTCGCAACCGGTGGTGGCGTCGACCGGGACGGCGGCCAGTTCGGCGGTGATACCGCCTGCCGGAGTCGACTTGGTGTAGGTGAACGCGAAGGTCTGGATGTCCCTGGCGGTGGGTGAGACGGCCTTGAGCCGCTCGTGCTTCGTCTCCGTATAGATGAAGTCGAAGTTCTCGTACCGGACGTTGTATCCGTATTTCTTCAGCTCGTTGAAGACATAGGCGCCCGAGGCGTCGTGGCCCAGGCTGCCGGCCGCCCGGTTACCGGTGGTGTCGGATATTCGCTGGAAGCGCTGGAGGTGTTTGTACGCGTCGGCCGCGGACGAGTTGGCGACAAGCCGTTCGGCGAGGCTGGTGGCCGTCGTGGCGTCCTTGCCGCCCGTGGGGGACTGGCCCGCGGCGGACGCCGTCCCGGGCGAAAACAGAAGCGGAGTTGCGAGCGCGGCGGCGGCAAAGGCGGCTGCCGCGCCCCGGTGTGATGCCTTCACAGAGATCCTCTCCAGATGCGGACAAGGTCGAGCGAAGGGTCATGATGCACGAACACAATCGGTTCATCATCTGATCACGTAATTCCCGAACAGCGGGGAATTCCGGCGTGTTCATCACTTCTTGCGGATCGCCATACCGGGGGTCTGTCAACTCCCTTTCGGTGGATTCACGTGATGTCCTGCTTCACGTGATATCACCAGGTGAGGCCGATGCTTTTCAGTCTTCTGTCACCTCCCGCCCGTTCATTTCGCCGCCCCTTTCGCCTCCTTTGCCGCGCGCTTCATCTCCTGCTTGTGCGCACGCACCTTGGCGAGGGAATCCGGTCCCGTGATGTCGGCGGCGGAGCGGTACGACCCGTCCTCGCCGTACGCACCCGCCGCCTCGCGCCAGCCCGTGGGCCGTACGCCGTACTGCTTGCCCAGCAGCGCCAGGAAGATCCTGGCCTTCTGCTCGCCGAAGCCCGGCAGCGCCTTCAGCCGCGCCAGCAACTCCGTGCCGGTGGACACCCCGTCCCAGAGGGCGCTCGCGTCACCCCCGTACTCGTCCACGAGGTACTGGCAGAGCACCTGCACCCGCTTGGCCATATTTCCCGGGTACCGGTGGACGGCGGGTTTCTGCTTCAGCACCTCCGCGAACGCCTCGGGGTCGTACGCGGCGATCTCGGCGGCGTCCAGATCGTCCCCGCCGAGGCGCCGGGCGATGGTGTACGGACCGGAGAAGGCCCACTCCATGGGGACCTGCTGGTCGAGCAGCATCCCGACGAGGGCGGCGAGCGGACTGCGGCCGAGCAGTGCGTCGGCCTCGGGCTGCTGGGCGAGACGGATGTCGGGGCTCATGCTCCGATGATCACCCCGTGGTCGGCGCACCGCCAGCGAACCACCCCGGGAGCCCCCAGCCTGCGAGCTCCCGTCCCCGTACGCCCCTTCGTCCGTGAGCCTCTGCCCGTACGGACTCCCTCGCCGCGGCCCCGCCCCGGGCGCCCCGGGCGGGCCCGGCATGCGGAAGGCCCCCTCCGCGGCGCGGAAGGGGCCTGGGGGAGAGGTTCGGGCCGTCAGGCGGGGGGCGTGGACGGGGTGCCGAAGATGGTCGCGTGTTCCAGGACGTCCTCCATGGGATCGTCGATCTCGCCGATCGAGATCAGCGTCAGATGGTGGCCCTTGTGGACGTCGTCCGCCGCCGCCGTGGTGGCCGGGAGGACGGCCGCCAGCGCCGTCGCGCCCAGCGCGGTGAGGAACAGCTTGGTCTTCATGTCGTGTCCGCCTGCCTGTTCGTGGGTGACCACCCGTCTTCGCGGATGACCACTCGTCGAGCATCGACCGGTGTGACCGGTGTATCGCCCGGCCGGCCCGGAAGGTCACGGGGTTAAACCAGTTCGGCACACAATTCACCCGGTCGGCCGAGCGTGAACCGTCATACGGGCGCCGGATGGTAGATGATCACCACCGTCTCGCAGGGGCCGTCCGCGAACAGCTTCAGCGCCTCCAGTTCGTCCTTGTCGACGGACAGCCCCCAGCGGAGCTTGGTGCCCACCCACTCGGAGATGTAACGGCACTGGGCGTCGTGCGAGGAGGGCAGCCAGGAGGCGATGTCCTGGTCGGCCTTGTCCCGCTTGGTGCGGGCGGTCACGGCGGTCAGTGTCGCCGCCGCGCCCTGGTCGTTGGCGTACGCCTCCCGGCGGGCCGCGGACCAGCCGGACGCCCCCGATCCCCATGCCTCCGGGAGCGGCACGACATGGTCCACCTCCAGGCCGGCCGATCCGTTCACGGCCTGCTGGTCGTAGTACGAGACCCAGCGCCCGCCCGACAGCGCGCAGCCGGCGCCGGCGGCCGCGGCCTCGACGGCCTCCGCGATCAGGACCTCCTCGCGGGTGGAGCAGCCGTCGGCGGGGTCCTTGCCCTGGTTCCAGTGCGGGAACGAGGTGCTGGTGTACCCCGTACGGTCCTCGTCCCCGGTGAGCATGACCGAGATGGCGTCCTCAAGCTGGGCGATGACCGCCGGGGCAGCCGGGGCCGCCGGCGCGACCCGGGCGGCCGGAGCGGCCTGTGCGGGGCCCGCCGGGCCTGCGGGGGCGAGGAACGGGGCGAGGGCGAGGGACAGGGCCGCTGCGGCGCGTCCGATGTGAGGGTTCATGATGCGTTGATAGCGGGGTGGGGGGGGGGGGGGGGGGGGGGGGGGGGCGCCCCCCCCCCCCCCCCGGGGGGGGGGGGGGCCCCCCGCCCCGGCGGGGGGGGGGGGGAGCCCCCCCCCCCCGCGGCCCCCCCGGGGGGGGGGCGCGGCCCCGGGGGGGGGGTGTGGTGCTGGGTGTTTTGTTGGGGGGGGGGGGGGGGGGGGGGGGGGCGGCCCCCCCCCCCCCCCCCCCCCCCCCCCCCCCCCCCACTCGTACGGGGCGGAGATTGGGCCCCGTGCTGACCCGCCGTTACGGCAGACCGGTGTGCAGGGCGTTCATCAGCGTGCCGGTCGGGGTGTCACCGGACATCTCCCAGACCATCGCGCCGAGCAGGCCCTTCGATTTGATCCAGTCGGTCTTCTTCCCGATCGACCAGGTGTCGTCGAAGCTCCACCACTGGCCGCCCGGACCGGTGTAGCCGTAGGTGGAGACGGACTGTTCGTCGTGGTGGACGGTCATGTTCGGATAGCTGGTCATCAGATTGTGGTAGCCGCGGGTGCCCGCCTCCTCGGGGAACTGCCCCGTGGCGGCGCCGTTCGCCGTCTGCCACTCACCGTTGACACCGGTCGCGCCGCTCGCGACCTCCTTCCAGCCCCGGCCGTAGAACGGGAAGCCGACGGTCAGCTTCCGGGGGCTGACTCCGGCGTCGAGATAGGCCTTGACCGCCGTCTCGATGCTGAAGTCGAAGGTGTACGGGTCCTGGGTGTCCCGGAACAGGTTGGACTGGTGCCCGGTGCGGTTCGGCTCCCAGGAGTTGTCGCTGCCCGCGCCGTGGAAGTCGTACCCCTGCACATTGGCGAAGTCGAGATAGCTGAAGATCTTCGTCAGATCCCAGCCCGCGGTGATCTTCGCCGGGTCGGCGGGGGTGAAGGCGGTCAGCAGCCGGTGCGGCCCGCCGAGCGCGTCGAGCTGCTTGCGGAACTCGGCGAGCAGGGCGGTGAGGTTGTCCTTGTCGGCCGGCCGGTACACATTGCCCGGGTGGCCTTCCGAGCCGGGCCACTCCCAGTCGATGTCGATGCCGTCGAAGACCCCGGCGCCGGTGCCGGGGCCGCCCGCGCCGCCTGCGACCGGCAGATTGCCCTTGATCCAGACGTCGATGCAGGAGCGGACGAACTTCTCGCGGGACGCCTGGGTCGCGGCGGCGTCCGAGAAGAACTTGGAGAAGGTCCAGCCGCCGAGCGAGACCACGACCTTGAGGTGCGGGTGCTTGGCCTTCAGCTTCTTGATCTGGTTGAAGTTGCCGCGGAGCTTGCCCCAGCCGTCGTCGGCGACCCCGTCGACGGACTGCGCGGCCGACATGGGCCGCCCGTAGTCCGCTTCGGCGTCACCGGCGCCCGTGCCCTCGTTCGGGTCCTGGGGGTTGCCGGAGACACCCTTGGTCACACCGGCCTGGCAGGTGAGATTGACCGGGTCGACGTTCTCGAAGGCGTAGTTGATGACGTCGAGCTTCGCCGCGGCCCCCGAGGTGTCGAGGTTCTTGACGAAGAACTGGCGGCCGTAGATGCCCCACTGGGTGAAGTAGCCGACCTTGTAGTAGTTGCCCGGTCCGGCCACGTCGTCGGTGGTGACGGGGAGGGCGTTGGAGGCGGGGGAGGAGTTGTCCGCGGTGTCCCGGGCCTTGACGGTGAACGTGTACGCGGTGGCGGGGGACAGCCCCTCGATCGTGGCGCTCGTGGTGGTCACCGTCTTGACCAGGACATTGTCCCGGTAGACGTCATAGGCGGCGACGGCGACGTTGTCCGTCGACGGGTTCCAGGCGAGGCTCACACCGGAGGCGGTCTTCGCGGTGGAGCGCAGATTGCCCGGCGCGGTCGGCGGTACCGGATCGGTCGCCGGGTCAACGGTCCGCACCGTGAACGCGGGGCTCGGCGGTCCGGTGTTGCCCCGGGTGTCCTTGGCCCGGACGGTGAAGGTGTAGTTCGTCGCCGGGGTCAGCCCGGTGACCGTCGCGGCGGTGGCGGTGGAGGTCGCGACCGTGCTCGTGCCGCTGAGCACCTCGTACGAGGCGACGGGGTAGTCGCCCGCGGTGGCCGCGTCCCAGGCGAGCGCCACCGTACGGGCGGTGACCGAGGTCGCGCGCGGGGCGCCGGGGGCCGTGGGCGGCTTGTCGGGGGTGCCGTCGCACTTGTCGCCGTTGACCGTGCAGTTGGTGGGGGTGAAGGCGGGGCCGCTGGCGAGGAACCAGTAGCTCCAGGGCTCGCTGGTGCCGTTGGCGGGGATCGTCGCGTTGTAGTACGCGTTCTTGACCGTCACCCGGTTCCCGCTGACCGTCGCGTCGCCGTGGTAGTGGCCGCCGAGGGTGGTGCCCGGCGGGAGGTCGAAGGTGAGGGTCCAGCCGTTGACGGGGGTGGCCGCGCTGTTGCGGATGACGAAGGAGCCCCGCCACCAGGAACCGTGGTCCTGGGTGGTGAAGGCGGCGGTGAGGGTGCCCACGGCCTGGGCGGGGGAGGCGAGGCCCGTGAGGCCGGCGAGGGGGAGGAGCAGGACGGCGAGCAGCGCGGTGATCCGGTGCCTGATCGTTCGTGTCGTCGGTGGGGGGTTCTTCTTGAACATGGCTCTCCCTGGGGGTAGGGGTGTGCGGCCGTGCTCAGTCGGTGTGTGTTCGGGGTGCGGTGTTCGCGTGCGGGTGCGCTTGCGGGCGGGTGTTCTCACGGTGCCGGTGCGGTGTTCCCGCCGGTGCGGAACGCGGGGTGCGGGGTGCGCGTGTTCGGTCGGCATATACGGCCGGTCGGTGTCCGTGTTCGGTCGGGGTACGTGGCCGGTCGGTTCCGTGTTCGGCCGGGTCGGGGCCCTGGTCCGGTCCGCGCCGGGCGTACCCGTCGGACGTACGGACCGGGGCGCCCGGGCCTCGGGCGTACATGACAACCTTTGACGCTACTTGGTCTGGACCAATTCGGCAGGGAGTGCGGGAAGTCGGGTTTCCGTCATTGTCGGCATTCCGCCAGCTGCGGCTCCCGGGTGTGGCTCCCCTCGGCGGCAGAGGTCTGTACCTTTCGTGGTGGCCCGACTTACGGTCGGAACCCCTTAACTGGGCTTGCGGGGAGGCGGAATGGCGGGCACGGGTCGCCACCCGGCGTCGGCGGCCGCGGACGGCCGGGCTCCCGGCGGCCCGGACAAGCGGAGGCTCGCCGCGCTCGGGGTACCCGCGGACGACGAGTTCCTGTACCGGATGCTCCTCGGCCGCCCCCGGGCGACCGTCGCCGAACTCGCCGCGGCCACCGGCTGGGACACCGCCCGCGTCCGCCGCAGGACCCGCTCCCTGGAGAAGCGCGGGATGCTCACGCGGATGCAGAGCCGCCCGGTCCGGTTCAGTCCGGCACCCCCGGATGTGGCGATCGAGGTGCTGGCGCTCCAGCGCCAGGAGGAGATCGAGCGCGCCCGGCTGGTCGCGGCCTCCCTCACCGACGAGTTCCGCTCGGCCCGGCGCCACGCGGAGGGCGGCCCGGCGCTCCAGGTACTGGCCGACCGGGAGGCGATCGCCCAGCGCTTCTTCCAGATCCAGCGGTCCGCCCGGGACGAGATGCTGATGCTGGACCGGCCCCCCTACGCCGTGCAGCCTGCGCCGCAGCAGACCGCCGTGCAGAGGGAGTTGCTCAGGCGCGGGGTCCGGCACCGCACGGTCTACGACCACCGTTCCCTGGGGTCGCCCGAACAGCTCGCCCGGTGCCGGGAGCTGTCCCGGCTGGGCGAGGACGGCCGGGTGCTCGCCGATGTCCCGCTCAAGCTGGTCGTCGTGGACCGCAGGGTGGCACTGGTGCCCGTCGCCGAGTCGGCGGAGGGGGAGGTGCGCGAGGTGATGGTGCTGCACGCCTCGCCCCTGCTGGACGGGCTGCTCGTGCTGTACGAGCTGCTCTGGCAGCGTGCCGTGCCGCTGTGGCCGGGCGCGGGCGGTGCCGAGCGGGAACTGTCGTACGAGGACGAACGGTTACTGGCCCTGTCGGCCTCCGGGCTGACCGATCAGGCCATCGCGCGCCGGCTCGGGGTCGCGCAGCGCACGGTGGAGCGCCGGATGCGCAGGATCATGAACCTCCTCGGGGCCCGTACCCGCTTCCAGGCCGGGCTCCAGGCCGCGAACCGCGGGGTGGTGATGGCGCCCGAGGACCACGGTGTGATGTGACCGGCGGGCGTCACCGCGGGGCGTAGTGCCCCAGGAACATGTCCACACCGCTCACGACGAGCCGGTCGGTGAGGTCGTCGCTCAACGAGGCGCCGTAGTGCCCGAAGACCAGATGCGGATGGACCAGCAGCGCGTGCAGCTGGAGCGTCGCGACCTCCAGGTCCGGGACGGTGAGCCTCCCCCGCTCGGTCAGGGCGCGCAGCGCGCCCGCGACGGCGGGGTGGTGACTGGTGGGGCTGCCGTGCTGCCATGCCTCGGCCAGGGCGGGGAAGCGGTGCTGTTCGGCGGCGACGAGGGTGCGCAGGGCCGCGACCTCGCGGTCGTTGCGGACCGCGTGGACCCAGGCGCGGGCGGTCTCGATCAGGGCCGAGCGGAGGTCCTCGGCGTCGGGGAGCCGGGCGAGGGCGACCGCCGAGTCGTCGCCCACCGGCTCGTCGAGTGCGTGGGCGACCACGGCCGTGAACAGGGCTTCCTTGCTGCCGAAGTGGTTGTAGACCGTCACCTTGGAAACGCCCGCCTCGGCGGCGATGGCGTCCATGCCCACCCCGAAGCCGTCCCGCAGGAACAGGGTGCGGGCCGCCGCGACGATGGCCCGGCGCTTGCGCTCGGCGCGCGGGCCGCTGGGGCCGCTGTGCCCGTCGGGGTGGTGCGGGGCGGTGTCCACGCTCATGACCCGGAGTTTAGTGCATATATGAACTGTACGGTTGAGTTCATGTGAACTGAACTGTACGGTTCACATGAACTCTCTCCGTATCTCCCAGGAGCTCTCATGGCCACCACCGACGAGCACCCCGCCCCCGGCCCCGAGCACCCGCACGGAACCGGCGCCGGGTCCGGGCCCTCCTCCGGCGACCCGCACGGGACCGGCGATCATCATGGGCCCGGTCACGCGCAGGAAGCACCCGGCGATACGCATGCAGCGCACGGTGACACGCATGCGGCGTCCGGCCGGGCGCACGGAGGGCCGGACCGTGCGCACCCGCCCGCCGACCCCCACCGCTGGGCGGCGCTCACGCTCATCTGCGTGGCGCAGTTCATGCTGATCCTGGACGTCACGGTGGTGAACGTCGCGCTCCCCGACATGGCCGCCGACCTCGGGCTCGGACGCGCGACCCTGACCTGGGTGGTCACCGCGTACACCCTCTGTTTCGGCGGGCTGATGCTGCTCGGCGGCCGGCTCGCGGACGCGCTCGGCGCCCGCCGTACCCTCCTCGCGGGCCTGGCGGTCTTCACCGCCGCCTCGCTGGCCGCAGGTCTCGCCCAGGGCGCCCCGCTGCTCATCGGCGGACGGGTCGCGCAGGGCGTCGGCGCGGCGCTGCTGTCCCCGGCCGCGCTGGCGATCGTGACCACCTCCTTCCACGGCCCCGAACGCAACAAGGCGCTGGGCGTGTGGGCGGCCGTCGGCGGCACCGGATCGGCCGTCGGCGTCCTGCTCGGCGGCGCGCTGACCGACGGCCCCGGCTGGCAGTGGGTCTTCTACGTCAACGTCCCGGTCGGTATCGCCCTGCTCGCCGCGATCCCCGCCCTGGTCCCGGCCCGCGCACCCCGGCCCGCCGGGCTCGACGCCCCCGGAGCGCTGCTGGTCACCGCCGCCACCGGCTCCCTGATCTACGGGCTCGTCCGCGCGGGCGACAGCGGCTGGAGCGATGCGCTCACCCTGCTGGCCCTGTTCGGTTCGATCGCGCTGTACACGGGCTTCGCCTTCGTCGAACGCGCCTCCCGGGCCCCGCTGATGGATCTGCGGATGTTCACCCGCCGGCCGGTGATCGCGGGCTCGTTCCTGATGCTCGTCGCCACCGCGCTGCTGATCTCGTTCTTCTTCCTCAGTTCCGTCTATCTCCAGCACGTCCGCGGCTTCAGCCCGCTGCGGACCGGCCTGGTGTTCCTGCCGGTGGCCGTCGCGGTCGGCCTCGGCGCGCACCTCGGCTCCCGGCTGGTGGGGAAGGCGGGCAGCCGCGCCTGCGCGGTGGCCGGACTGGTGGTCGCCGCCGCGGGCAGTGTGCCGCCGGCCCTGCTCTCGGACGGCTCGAATGTGTACGCCACCCTGCTGCCGGGTCTCACCGTCGCCTCCTTCGGCATCGGCGCGGTCTTCGTGACGGCGACGACCACGGCCCTCGCGATGGTCGACCACGAGGAGGCGGGTCTCGCCTCCGGTGTGGTCAACACCTTCCACGAGGTGGGCGGTTCGGTCGGGGTGGCCGTCGTCTCCACGGTCGCGGCGGCGGGGATCGGCGGGGGCCTGGCGTCCGGTTTCACCGGCGCGTACACCGTGCTGGCGGTGACGGCCGCCGTGAGCGCGGTCCTCTCCCTCGGCCTGGTCCCCCCGGGCAGGCCCCGGACGACGGGCGGCCCGCATGTCCACTGAACCGACGGCCGCGCCCGGCCGCCGCGGTGCCCCGGCGCGGAACCGCGGCCCCGGATCCCTGGCCCGTACGCTCCTGATGGCGGCCGTCGTCACGCTGGTGTCCCCCGGCCGCGTCGAGCGCGGGAGGCTGGTCGTGACGGGTCTGGGATGCCACTTCGCCATCGAGCCCGCCGAGGCCCTGCGGCTGGCCGAGGCGGACTCCGGCGAGGTGATGGCGTACGTCGCCGAGGCCGAGGAGGACCCGGACTCCCGGTACGGCGACGGCCCCTGGAAGGTGGACACCGACAGGGCGTGGGACGCTCTCCACCGCTGTCTGACCGACGGCACCCTCACCTACGGCGGCGGACCGTACCCGCTCTCGTACACGGTCCTGGGCGGGCGGCTGCTGACGGACGAGGAGCACGAGTACATCGTCGTCCTGGCCACCCCGCAGCAGACCCGGGAGGCCGCCGCGGCCCTCGCGGACATCGACGAACCCTGGCTGCGGGCACGGTTCTTCGGCCTCGGGCTCACCGAGCGGGACGGCTACCGGGGCGCCGGTGACGAGCGCGACTTCCAGTGCACCTGGGAGAACTTCGTGGCCGTCCGCGCCTTCTACGAGCGGGCGGCCGGAGCGGGCCGCGCGGTGCTGTTCACGGCCGACGCCTGACACCCGCCTCCCCGGCCCGAGCCCCCGCGAACCCCCGCGCAGGCGGGCCGGTGGGCGTCGGTGTTTCGGGAGGTTCGGGCCTTCGTGAGGGAGGCCACATCCGCTGCCGAGAATACCCCCTGGGGTAACTCTGTTAACGTCGGTGACATACCCCGGGGGGTAATAGGGCAGGCGAAAGGATCAGGGCAGTGTTTTTCATCGACACCGTTGAGGTGCCCGGGCTCGGCAACCGGAGCTATCTGGCGGGTGGCGCGGACGCCGCCGTGGTGGTCGATCCGCCCCGGGACATCGACCGGGTGCTGGAGGCCGCGGCCCGCCGTGAGGTCCGGATCACCCACGTCGTCGAGACGCATGTCCACAACGACTATGTGACCGGCGGACTCGAACTCGCCCGCCGGACCGGCGCCTCCTATCTCGTACCGGCGGGGGCGCGGGTCTCCTACGAGCGCGTCCCGGTCTCCGACGGCGACCTGGCCGAGATCGGGCCCGGACTGACCCTGCGCGCCGTCGCCACCCCGGGGCACACCCCGCACCACACCGCGTACGTCCTCGAAGACGACGGCCGGGCCGTGGGCGCGTTCACCGGGGGCTCGCTGCTCATCGGGACCGTGGGACGGCCCGACCTGGTCGAGCCCCGGCTGACCGAGAGCCTCGCCCGCGCCCAGCACGGCTCGGCGCACCGGCTGGCGGACGAACTGCCCGACGACACCGCCGTCCTGCCCACCCACGGCTTCGGCAGCTTCTGCGCCTCGTCGCAGAACGGCTCCGCCACCGCCACCACCATCGGCCGGGAGCGGGCCGTCAACGAGGCGCTGGTCAAGGACGCCGACACGTTCGTGGCCGAGCTGCTCTCCTCGCTCGACGACATCCCCGCGTACTACACGCACATGGGCCCGCTGAACGCCCGCGGCCCGCTGCCCGTCGATCTGACCCCGCCCGCCGTCGCCGACGCGGACGAGATCGCCGAGCGGCTGGCCGAGGGCGAGTGGGTGGTCGACCTGCGGAGCCGTATCGCCTTCGCCGAGGGCCATGTCGCCGGATCGTTCAACTTCGAGGCGAGCGGTCAGCTCGCCACCTATCTCGCCTGGCTGATCCCGTGGGGCAGGCCGGTCACGCTGCTCGCCGAGTCGGCCGAGCAGCTCGCGGACGCCCAGCGGGAGCTGGTGCGCGTCGGCATCGACCGGCCCGCCGCGGCGGCCACCGGCACGCCCCGGGACTGGGTACGGAAGGGGGAGCGGCTCCGCTCCTTCCCGCGTGCCGCGTTCGCCGATCTCGCGACCGCGCTCGGGTCCGCGCCCGGCGGGTCGGGTTCCACGCCCGGGAACGAGTCCGGGTCGGCTTCCGGAATCGGTTCCGCTCCCGGGAACGGGTCCGCGCCCAGGAACGGGTCCGCGAGCGGGAACGTGGTCGTCCTCGACGTACGGCGGGACTCCGAGCGGGCGGGCGGCCGGATCAGCGGCTCCGTCCACATCCCCGTGCACCGGCTGCGCTCCCGGCTCCACGAGGTACCGCCCGGCACGGTGTGGGTGCACTGCGCCGGAGGCATGCGGGCCGCGATCGCCGCGTCCCTGCTGGACGCGGCGGGGCGTGACGTCGTCGCCGTGGACGACGGCTTCGACGCCGCCCGCGCGGCCGGCCTGCCCGTCACCGAGGGGTGACCCCGGTGTCCTTCTTCCGCCGTACGGCCGACCGGATCGTCCGGAGAAGTCCCCAGTTCCGTACGAGTCCTCCGGACCGGGCCGGCCACCCCGAGGGGTCCGGCGAGGCAGCCCCCGCCGGCCGCCGGGCGGGTGCGCCCGGCCGTATCGGGCCCGCCGAAGCCGCGCGCCGCACCCCCGCCGGAGCCGTACTGCTCGATGTCCGCGAGCGGGCCGAATGGGACGCGGGCCATGCGCCTCACGCGGTCCATCCGCCCCTGTCCGCCCTGGTGTCCGGGGCTCCGCTGCCCCGGGCCGCGCGGGGCCTGCCCGTCGTCGTGATCTGCCGCTCCGGTGTGCGGTCGCGGCAGGCGGCCGACCTGCTCGCCGCGCGCGGTGCGGAGGCCGTCGACGTCACCGGCGGCATGCGGGCCTGGGCGCGGGCCGGGCTCCCGGTCGTGGACGCGCGCGGAGACGGCGGCTGCCCGGCGTGAGTACCCTGCTGGCGGCTCTGCTCGCCGGAGCCGTCGTCGGGCTGGCACTCGGGGCCCTCGGGGGCGGCGGCAGCGTGCTCGCCGTACCCGCCCTGACCTATCTGCTCGGGTTCACCCCGGCGGCGGCCGGCACCGCGAGCCTGATCATCGTCACCGCCACCTCCGCCACGGCGCTGTTCGCGCACGCCCGCGACGGGCAGGTCCGGTGGCGTACGGGCGCGCTGTTCGCCGCGGCGGGGCTGGTCCCGGCCGCGCTGGGGGGCGCCGCCGCGGGGAGGCTGCCGGAGGCGGTGCTGACCGGCGCGTTCGCGGTGGTCGCGGTCGTCGTGGCGGTGCGGATGCTCCGCGCCCCGGAGACCGCCGAGTCCGTACGGAAGGGGCCGTTCTCCGTGGCCGGCACCGGTGCCGGGCTGGGCGCGGTGACCGGAGTACTGGGCGTGGGCGGGGGCTTCCTCGCCGTGCCCGCCCTCGTCCGCACCCTCGGTCTGCGGATGCGCCCGGCCGTCGGCACCAGCCTGCTGGTGATCACCGTCAACTCGCTGGCCGCGCTCATGACCCGTACCGGAACGGCCGGCGGACTGGACTGGGCGGTCGTGGCCCCGTTCGCGGGGGCGGCGGTCCTCGGCGCCTGGGACGGCAAGCGGCTGTCCGGGAAGGTCCGGGGCGGAACGCTTCAGCGGATCTTCGCGTACGCGCTGCTGGCGGTGGGCGCGCTGATGCTGGCGGATGTGGTCGTATGACCGGCCGCACGGGACACAGCGAGCCGCACGGGCGGTGGCAGGGGTGGGAACGGTCTCTCCCCGTCCCGCCGGGCCCTGTGGCGGGAGGCTCACGCCAGGGAGAGGAACAGCTTCTCCAGCCGTGCCCGCATCTGCTCGGGGTCCTCCCCGCCCTCGCGACCGGACTCGATGCCGGTCAGGCACTGCTGGAGGCCGGTGGCGATGATCGCGAACCCCGCCCTGTCCAGCGCCCGCGACGCCGCCGCCAGCTGCGTCACGACGTCCTCGCAGTCCCGCCCCTCCTCGATCATCCGGATCACCCCGGAGATCTGGCCCTGGGCGCGGCGCAGTCGGTTCAGTACGGCCTTCAGCTCGGCGCCTGCGAGATCCAGCTCCACGGCAACTCCTTCATAGATACCCCTGGGGGTAATTTAACCTGGTGGACGCACCGGTGAATTCCCCCGACCACGCCATGAGACATCAGCGACCCCGTACGACCCCTTCCCAAGGATGGCATCCGGCATGAGCACCACCACAGCACCGGCCCTCGACGTCGAGCAGGCCCGCACCCGTATCCACGACCTGGTCGTCATCGACGTCCGTACGCCCGGTGAGTACGCGTCCGGCCATCTGCCCGGCGCCCTCAACATCCCCCTGGACGCTCTGCGCGGCGCCCTCCCCGAGATCCGCGAGGCCGCGGACCGGAGCGAGGTACTCGTCGTCTGCGCCTCCGGCGCCCGGTCCGAGACCGCCTGCGCGCTGCTGGCCGAGCACGGGGTGTCCACCGCGACGCTCTCCGGTGGCACCAACGCCTGGGCCGAGCGCGGCCATGAGCTGGACCGGCCCGAAGGACCGGCCTGCTCGACGCGGAGCGGCTGGTCGATGGAGCGTCAGGTCCGCTTCACGGCGGGCAGCCTGGTGCTGACGGGCGTGGGGCTCGGCCGGGCGCACCACCCGGCGTGGCTGCTGCTCTCCGCGGGGGTCGCGGGCGGGCTCGTCTTCTCCGCGCTCACCAACACCTGCGGGATGGCGGCCGTGCTCGCCAAACTGCCCCACAACCGGCCCCGCGCGGCGGATCTGGAGCGGTCGCTGGAGCGTCTGCGCCGGGGCTGAGCGCCTCCTTTTTTGTGGCTCCCTCTCCCCCCGGACTCCGTCCGGGGGGAGACCCACCGGGGGCCTTCAGTGTGCGTCGACGGTCGACCGTGCTCGACCGCTCGTTCCTCACGGCCTCCGCGCGCTCTCCCTTTCGACACCCACGGCCCCCTTCGGCTCACTCGCCAAGCCCATGAGGGCAAGGGAGGGGTGCGGGAACTCCTTCCGTTCACCCATCGGGCCCCACGGGCGAAGGGGAGGGTGCAGGCTCTTGGAGGGGACTCGCCAGGTCCGGATCCCGTGGAAGGCACGGGCTCCGGGCCCGCCGCGCCGGTGGTCACCGGTGCGGCGGGCCCGGCTCCGGTGCCGTCCGGCCCCCGCACGGGTCGGACGGCACCGCGTGGTCAGGACGCCGTACGGATCCGGGCCTCCACGCCGTCCAGTACGCAGGCCAGCCCCACATCGAAGGCCGACCCCCGCTCCCGGTCCGCTTCGACGTGCTGGAGCGCGGCATACCGCTTCCGCAGCCGGGGGTAGGGCTGCGCGGCGGCCACCGCGGCCGGCCAGATCTCCTCCACCCACTCCTGCTCGCCCTTGCCGCTCCTCGCGAGCGTCGTCAAGAACGCGGCCTCGGTGATCGTCGTCCCGATGACATACGAGAAGACCGTGCTCATCAGGGTGTCGGCCTCCGCGAGGTCGTCGAAGCCCGCGGCCTCGAAGATGCCGAGCGCCGCGTCGGAGAGCCGCATCATGTTGGGCCCGAGATAGGCCATGCCCACCTCGCCGAGCACGGACGCGATCCAGGGGTGGCGCAGGATCGCCTCCCGCAGGCTGCGGGCGCAGCGCTCGGCGGCGGGCCGCCAGTCCTCGCGGCCGGTGGCGGGCGGGACCTCGATCTCGCCGTAGACCTCGTCCACGACGAGTTCGATCAGCTCTTCCTTGTTGGTCACATGCGAATACATCGAGGTGGCGCCCGCGTTCAGCCGGGTGCCGAGCTTCCGCATGCTCAGGGCCTCGATGCCCTCGCTGTCGAGCAGCGTGAGCGCCTCGGCCACGATCTGCTCCCGGCTCAGCGCGGGCTGGTCCCGCCGCCGCTTCTGCGGACGCGTCCATACGGAGGCGAACTCCTGGGCGGGCGGATCCTCCCGCGCGGGCTTCGCCACCCTCCTCGCCGCCCTCGTGGCCCCCTCGGCCTTCTCCGGCGTCCCCGCCTTCTCCAGCTCTTCCGGCTTCTCCAGCCGCTCGTCGACCGACACCCCGGCTCCCTTCGTGGCTTGTACGGACCAGCCTAGCGCAGCATCCGAACGGCGTACGTACTTGCGCACACTGTGCGGTCTCCGTACAGTGTGCGGTGAAGCGCACGCCGTACGGCATCTCTGGAGGGAAGGCTCATGCAGCAGGAACGTCACCCACGACGCTGGCTGATCCTGATCGTGCTCTGCCTCAGCACGCTGGTGCTGGTGATCGACAACATGGTGCTCACGGTGGCGATCCCGCCGATCACCGAGGACCTGGGGGCGAGTGCCCAGGACATCCAGTGGATCATCGACTCGTACATCCTGGTCTTCGCCGGGCTGCTGCTGACCTCGGGAAGCCTCTCGGACCGATTCGGCCGGCGAAAACTGATGATCATCGGTCTGGTGCTCTTCGGCGGGGCGTCCGTCCTGGCCACGGTCGCCGACAGCCCGGATCAGCTCATCCTGGCCCGGGTGCTGATGGGCGTGGGCGGTGCGCTGGTGATGCCGAGCACGCTGTCGATCCTGATCACGGTCTTCGACGAGGACGAGCGGCCGAAGGCGATCGCTGCCTGGAGCGCGGTCGCGATGGTCGGTCTGGTCGGCGGTCCGGTCCTGGGCGGTGCGCTGATCGCGAAGTTCTGGTGGGGCGCGGTCTTCCTGATCAACATCCCGATCGCGGTGCTCGCGATCGTCGCCGCGATGGTGCTGATGCCGGAGTCCAAGGGCCCGTGGCGCAAGGCCGACCCGGTCGGCATGGTGCTGTCGATGGCCGGTATGACCGCGCTCGTCTGGACGATCATCGAGCTGCCGAAGGAGGGCATCACCGCGCCCGGCACGCTGGCCGCGCTGATCACGGCCGTGGTGAGCCTGGTCGGGTTCGCGGTCTGGGAGACCCGTACCGACGCGCCGATGGTGCCCGTCAGCCTGTTCCGCGACAAGGTCTTCACCGGGGCGAGCTTCTCGCTCGTGCTGCTGACCTTCGCCAACGGCGGTCTGATGCTGGTGCTGACGCAGTATCTGCAGTTCGTGCTGGGCTACTCCCCGACCGAGACCGGTCTCGCCTTCGCCCCCATGGCCGTGGCCGTCATCGTGTTCAACGCCATCGGAGCCTCGCTGGTCGCCAGGACCGGCAACCGGGCGATGGCGGTCATCGGACTCCTGGTGATCGCGGCCGGGTTCGGTGTCCTCGCGACCCTCTCGCAGGGTGACGGCTTCGGACTGCTCGCGTCCTCCATGGTCCTGATGGGCGCGGGCAGTGGGCTGGCGATGCCGGCGGCGATCGCCGCCCTGATGGGAGCCGTGCCGGAGGAGCACGCGGGTGTCGGCTCGGCCCTCAACGACACCATCCAGCAGGCGGGCGCCGCCCTCGGCGTCGCGATCCTCGGCGCGGTCCTGTCGAGCACCTACACCGGTGCCATGCCGGACTCGGCGCCCGAGGCCGCCCGGGAGTCCGTCTCCGTCGCCCTGCTGGACCCGGCTCTCGCGGACGGCGCCCGGGAAGCCTTCACCACGGCGATGTCGACCAGCTTCCTGGCGGGCGGCGCCGGGGTGATCGCCGCGGCGGTGCTGGCGATGCTGCTGATGCGGGACCGCAAGCCGGCCGCCACCGAGGGGGACGCCGGGGACGCGGGCACCGGCGGGAGCGCCGGGGTCGCCGGTGGTACGGAGACGGCCCGGCCCGCCGGGGACACGGCACCGGGGCCCGTGGCGATGGTGACGGCGGAGCGGGTGTCCGTGGAGCCCGCCCGCTGAGCAACGCGGGACGACCGACCACCGGTCGCGCGGCACACCGGTCGCGCAGGACGACGAAGACCCGAGACACGGAGCCCCCGAGACGAGGACACCGGGACGGCCCGGGGGACCCGGACGACGAGCCGGGGGGGGGGGGGGGGGGGGGGGGGGGGGGGGGGGGGGGGGGGGGGGGGGGGGGGGGGGGGGGGGGGGGGGGGGGGGGGGGGGGGGGGGGGGG
>NZ_JBIALS010000052.1:0-40814 GCF_042873655.1 Streptomyces sp. NPDC004609
CAGCCCCATCACCTACGAAGCCACACTCGAAGCACCACCAACTACGCTGGCATCAGCCGCATAACCCGTGTTCAGGATTCGGGGTCAAGGCCCGTTTGTCCGGGAGGTCACATGCGCATCAGGGCGTCGCGCCCCGTCAGCCTGCTTGCTGGGGTTGCCCTGGCCGGAGCCGGCCTGGCAGCCGTCTCCGGTTGCGGCGGCCAGCAGGCGGCCGTCGGCGGCACCGATGTGCTCGCGGACCGTGCCCGGCAGGTCGCCGAAGCCTGGGACGGTTCAACCGCAGCCGCCGCATGGCGTGTCGGCTACCACCCCATGGGGGAGACAGTCCGGCTGCCGCGGGGCGGCCTGCGCAGCCCGGCGGATATGCAGGCCTACAAGGACCAGAGCTTCGTCCTGCGCGGCAGGCTGCCCGTCACCTGGCCGAAGGACAGCCAGGTGACGTGGGCCGCGGGTATGCCGCTCACCCGGCCGCTGATGGGGGTGGACGAGTCGTACAAGACCCTGGCAGGCACCGCCGTGAGCGGAAAGCCGCACCTCACGGTTACCGGGGCGAAGCTGGGTGAAATGCGTGTGGCCACCAGCCGCGGACCGGCGACGGTCCCGGCCTGGCTCTTCACCCTGGACGGTTATGCCACCCCCCTCAAGCAGGCCGCTGCCATCCCGTCGGCCCCCCTCGGTCACCCATCGGTCCGGCCCGCGACGTCCCCGGCCCTCCGCTCGACCGGCTCATCCAGATCGCCGCAGACGGCCGCTCGGTGACCGTCGTCGCCCTCCACGGCGTCTGCGACGACGGCCCCGCGGTGGACGTTCTGGAAACAAGCGGCAGCGTCGTACTGTCGGGCTCCGTCAAAGACCAAAAGGACAGCGGCAACTGCACCAAACAGGCAAAGCTGCAGCAGGTGACGGTGAAACTGGAACACCCCCTGGGTGACCGCGTCCTGCTCGACACCCACACCGGCCAGCCAATTCCCTACAAGGGGCTAAACGGGATTTCGCCGAGCCGAAGTTGAGTCTGTCGGTTCTGTTCCCCTCTGGTTTGCGTCCGCTGAACGGCGGACTCACCGCGGACAAGAGGAAGGCGCTCGCCGAGCTGGGGCGCGACTGGGCCACCTGACCCAGGAAAGGGTGCCGCCCCGGGGATGTGCGTGGGGGTGGGCGCCGTGCTCGTTTGAGTGGTGTCGCGGCACAGTCTGGTCGGTTGCGGACGGCCGCCTGAGCCGGGCCCCGAACTTCACAGTCAGTAGGAAACGTCGAAGTAGTCGATGTCGGGTGAGGGCGACTTCCAGGCCCGCGGCGCGGCGCCTGCCGCCCTTGAAGTACACCCCCCTGCAGTGCTTCGGCGGCAAGGTCGCACATCTGCTGGTCGGTGGCACCCTGTTGCTGGGCGTCGAACAGGCGGCGGGCGTAGGCCAGCGGAAGGTGGAAAGTCAGGCGGCGCATCCGGCCGTCGCCGGTGGTGCCGACGGGCGCGGTGTAGCCGACCGGGCCCGGGTCTCCATGGTGATGCCGGTGGCTGTGGCGGCCTGCTTGCGGTGGCGCTTGCGGACCTGGAGCTGCCAGCGGGCGGGGACAGCAGCGTCCATCCGGTCGGCGATGGGCTTGGGCGGGTGTTTGCGCTCGCCGGTGTGGTGACGCTCCACCGAGCGCTGGCTGACCCCGATCTCCTGGGCGACTGCTGTGGGGTAGCACCCCAGCCCGTTCGTTCAGCAGGCGGCAGGAAGGCTCGCCACGCAGTGGACGGGTGGGCGGTCCTGCGCGGAACCATCTGCCCACGTGCACGGAGCGCCGCCCCGTGCCAGCCGTCCCCGCCCGGCCGGGGAGGGTTCCGGTGACCGGTCGGCGGCACTGGCCTGACCGGTCCGTATCCGGTCGCGGCGGGTTCTTCCCGGCCCGCCGCGTCCGGGCAGGGCAGCCAGCCTCGAAGCCCGAGCCTGCCGAGCCTCCGAAGGACGGTTTCGGGTGGGGTTTCAGCGTGGGGCCATGCGGATGGCTCCGTCCAGTCGGATGGTCTCGCCGTTGAGCATGGGGTTTTCCACGATGTGGGCGGCCAGTGCGGCGTATTCGGCGGGGTCGCCGAGCCTGGAGGGGTGGGGGACCTGCTGTCCGAGGGAGGCCTGGGCGGCTTCGGGAAGTCCGGCCAGCAGCGGGGTGCGGAACAGGCCCGGTGCGATGGTGACCACGCGGATCTTGTGCTGGGCCAGGTCCCGGGCCACGGGCAGGGTGAGCCCCACGATGCCGCCCTTGGAGGCCGAGTAGGCGGCCTGTCCGATCTGTCCGTCGAACGCGGCCACCGAGGCGGTGTTGATGATCACTCCGCGCTCCCCGGCCACCTCCTCGGTCCGGGCGATGCGCTCGGCGGCCAGCCTGATGACGTTGAAGGTCCCGATCAGGTTGACGCTCACCACCCGGGTGAAGTCCGCGAGCGGAAAGGCCCCGCCCTTGCCGAGCGTCTTGACCGCGTTGCCGATCCCGGCGCAGTTGACCGCCACCCGCAACGGAGCCAGCGCCTCGGCGGCATCCAGAGCCGCAGCCACCTCCTGCTCACCGGTGACGTCGGCAGGGGCGAACACCGCTCCCCCACCCAACTCGGCGACGACGTCCCTACCGGCAGACGTGGGCAGATCGACGATGACCACACCGGCTCCGGCCTCGGCCAGCCGCCTGGCGGTGGCGAGCCCCAGCCCCGAGGCGCCACCCGTGATCACTGCGGAGCTTCCGGAGATGTCCATATGGTTCCTTACTGTGCGTGGGGCGCTGTGCCCGGAGCGGACGACAAGGCGCCCGGTGTGGTGGGCGGACGGGGTCAGAGGAGTTCGATGATGGTGGCGTTGGCCATGCCGCCGCTTTCACAGATGGTCTGGAGGCCGTAGCGTTCGCCGGTGCTCTCCAGGTGGTTGACCAGGGTGGTCAGGAGGCGGGTGCCGGAGCTGCCGAGGGGGTGTCCGAGGGCGATGGCCCCGCCGCGTGGGTTGAGCTTGGCGGGGTCGGCGCCGAGTTCGGCCTGCCAGGCGAGGGGGACGGGGGCGAACGCCTCGTTGACCTCGTAGGCGTCGATGTCGTCGATGCCCAGGTGGGCGCGGGCGAGGGCCTTCTTGGTGGCCGGGATGACTCCGGTGAGCATGAGCAGCGGGTCGGAGCCGGTGACGGCGAAGCCGTGGAATCGAGCCCGTGGGGTGAGGCCGAGTTCTTGGGCGCGTCGGGCGCTGGTGATGAGGGCGGCGGAGGCGCCGTCGGTCAGGGGTGAGGAGTTTCCTGGGGTGATGCGCCAGTCGATCTCCGGGAAGCGCCGGGCGGCCTCGTCGTCGCGGAAGGAGGGCTTGAGCCGCGCCAGACTCTCCGTGGTGGTGTCCGCGCGTACCGTCTCGTCCTGGGTGATGGTCCGCTCGGTCCCGTCGGGGCCGGGGGCGAGGATGGGGATGGTCTCGTTGGTGAAGGCGCCCGCGGCGGTGGCTTCGGCGGCTCTGCGGTGGGATTGGGCTGCGTACTCGTCCAGGGTGGTGCGGTCGAGTTTCCAGCGGGCGGCGATCAGTTCGGCGGATGTGCCCTGGCGGATCAGCCCGTCGCGGTAGCGGGCGTGCATGGCCGAGCCGGTCGGGTCCTGTCCTTGGAGGGCGCTGAACATCGGTACTCGGCTCATGGATTCCACGCCGCAGGCGATGACCACGTCGTAGGCGCCGGCGAGGACGCCCTGGGCGGCGAAGTGCGCGGCCTGCTGGCTGGAACCGCATTGGCGGTCGATGGTGGTGCCGGGGACGGTCTCGGGGAAGCCGGCGCCCAGGACAGCGTTGCGGGCGATGTTCATCGTCTGCTGTCCGGTCTGGGAGACGCAGCCGGCGATCACATCGTCGACCAGCGCGGGGTCGAGGTCGTTGCGCTTGACCAGGGCACGCAGGACCTGCGCGAGCAGGTCCGCCGGGTGCACCCCGGACAACTGGCCGCCCGGCTTGCCCTTGCCGGAGGGAGTGCGGATCGCATCCACGATCACCGCGTCGTTCATTCGTCTCACCATTTCATCGTCGGTCTTGCGGGCGATGTCCGGCACAAGGGCCGGCCGTCCCCTCGTGGTTCAGCGTCCGGTCCAGCGGGCGGGCCGTTTCCCGGCAAAGGCCCGGTGTCTTCCTTGGCGTCCTCACTGGCCATCAAGGCAGCCACCTCGGTGTCGTTGAGCGCCCACGACTCCGGGCCGAGCTCCGATGCGCAGGCGGCTTGCTCCCGCAGCATCCGCTTTCCCGCTTGCGCCGCCAACGGCGCGTGGCGGCGATCGCCTCGGCCAAGGCGCCGTCTCCCGGGCCGAGGAATCCGCCCTGGAAGCTGCGTTCCGTATCGGTCGTCGGGATGCCGCAGGTTCTCTACTCCTGATCTCCACCCCGCCGACACGCTGGCAGCGTGCTGGGCCATCACCGGTGGCCCTCACCAGGCGAACGGCGCTCCGACATCTGTTTCCGACAGGTCGGCCCACACGCTGAGCGGCCGCGTGAAGGCCGCGTGGGGTGCAGACCGATCAGCCCCTCGCTCCGGTTCATCCATGCGTGCTTGCCCTGGCAAGAACCCTGGCCGGGTTGTGGCGCACGATCGTGTCGACATCAGCCGAGGAGAGTCCGCGTGATGCGAAGTACGGGATCACGTCGGTCAGGATGTAGTCGTATCCGTTGCCGCCGTACTCGTGCAGTTGAGCCTTGGTGCAGACATCGTGAGAGATCAGTATTCGTTCGACGTGTCCTCGGGCGACGAGCTCGATGATGAGGTCGATATTGGGTCGGTTGTCGACTTGGGGAACCTCCAGCAACTGAGGCAGGCCCAGAGTGTCGAACTCGACGTACATGCCTCGTGCGAGCAGGCTTTCCACCATGTCGAGGTCGACGCCGGTGATGTGGCCGGCGATGACGCGGTTCAGGTCGGCGCCGGCGCGTTCGAGGTGGTCGGGCCCCTTGTGCCACAGATCGGGACGGCCGATGTGGTTGTGCAGCGAGATTGCGGCGCCGGTCACGGCGCTGGCCCGGGCAGCAGCCGTCATGACGCGCATCTCGTTCGTCTCGGCCTCGTCGTCGAAGTGTTCGGCGCCGATCTCGCCGATGAGCCCGGCGCGTACCGAGGTGTCGTCGATCCCTTCCTGGAGGTCGCGCGTCATGATCTCTTCGAGTTCACCGGTGGTGATCTCGTCCATGTCCTCGGGATGGTAGGCGCGTCGGTAGTAGCCGGTGCCGAGAACGATGTTGACGCCGGTGACTTCGGAGAGCCGGACCAGGTCGAGAGGCCGTTGTCCCATTCCTCGGCTCGTGACGTCGACGACGGTGCCTCCTCCGTGGCCGGCGAAGTCGCCGAGCTCTCGCGCCGCCAGGGCGACGTCGTCGAGCCGGAGCATGTCACGGTTGCCCCCGAACAGGCGCCTTCGATGCCAGCTCGCTCGCCGCGCGGTGAACTCCTCGCCCCAGTCCACGAGTTGTGCCTCGTTGGTCGGGAAGTCGAACCTGCTGGCCTCCTGCCGCGAGGGCGTGTCGTAGGGGGTGCTCAGGTCCAGGAGGAGGTGCTCGTGCGGCAGGGTCACTCCGAGCGAGTCGGCGCGCACCGGGCCGGTGACGGTGATGACGTGTCGCTCGCTGGTCGTATCGCTGGTCATGCGGGCTCTCCCACGTCGTGGATCCGCGGGAGTGAGACGTTGGAGGGGTGTTCCGGAGACCTGTGGACGGTGATCTGGGTAGTGGGCTGTTCGGCGGCGACAGGTTCGAAGGTGTCTGCGTCGGCGCCGGAGATCGCGAGCCGGAGGCGGTGTCCGTGGCTGACGACGGCCGAGAGGGCGTGCATGGTGAGGCGGACCAGCGTCGGTTCTCCGGGCACGAGTGGGTGGCTGCTCGCTCGGGTGAGGGTGGGCGTCGGACCCGGATAGGTCGCGCCTCTCCGTTCGGACCCGGCAAGACTCAACCGGAGGCAGGCATCGCTGAGAAGGGTCACCGTCCCGTCGGGCGCCACGGACTCCAGGTAGACCATGACAGCGCCGTCGGTGCCGTCGATCGAGAGCCACAGGTCCGCCACGGGCGAGCCGGTGAGTTCGAGGTCGGTCTCCAGTGGGTCGGAGTCGTACACCAGAAGAGATTCGTCCTCGGCGCGTCTGTCGCCGTAGTCCAACGGCGTGCCGAACTGCGTGTGCCACCGGTTCTTGGTGCCGGTGGTGGCCGCGGGGTTGACGTCCCGGGCGTCTTTCCCGTCGGCGGTCGGCGGCGCCGGGCGCAGCTGTTCACGGTCCGCGAGGTGGAGGATCCACGGCTGGTGGCCGGCAGGCGGCCAGCAGGCGGTGCGGCGCCAGGTGTCGGCGCCGACGGTGAAGTACTCCAGGGAGCGTTCGGGAGGGGTTCCCGGTCGGTCGCCCATGAGGGGCCGGAGGAAGGTGTCGATCGCGGCGTACTGGGCTGCCCTTGACGGCTCGGGTGATGCCTCGTCACGGGCACCGTAGGGGTTGGCGTTGGTGCTCGCTCCGTGGTTCCAGGCACCGATGATTCCGACCGTGGGGCCTTCGTAGGTCAGAAAGCGGGTGAGGACGCCGTCGGCGGTTCCGCCGTCGTACCAGCTGCCCCAGTGCATGCTCGGCACGCGTCGTGAGTCGATGGCCGGCCAGAGAGTCGAGGGACTCACCGACTCCAGTGTGGTCGAGGTGTCGCCCGATGCGAACGGATCGTCGGCGTACTCCAGTGACTCCACGATCTGGCGGGTGTTGCCGGCCTTGCGATGCTCGGACACGGCCTGCGCGAGCAACGTTCCGTCGTCGCCGTCGACGGCGGCCACCGAGACTCCGGCAGGGAGGTCGTCGGCCAGTGCAGGCTCCGCGGGATCGTTGTTGCGGTCCATTGCCTGGGTCAGGGTGATCCAGGTGTCGCTGATGACCGTGTTGGTCAGTCCGCCGGGGCGGAAGGCGTGAAGGTACTCGCTGAAGTCGCTGAACCGCGGCACGACGGCGCGCAGCGCGGGACCGCTGGTGATGCTGGTGAGCTCGGCGGCGTTGCCGGGGTACGAGGTCCCCAGCGTCGCCACTGCTCCATTGCTCCAGGGCTGCTTCGAGACCCACTCGACGACCTGGCCGTAGTCGGCGATCTCATCATCGGCCCATTCGGTGGCACGGGAACCGAAGGAGGCGCCTGTTCCTCTCACGTCGACGACCAGGAAGGCGTACCCGACGCCGGTGAAGTACGCGACCGCGTCGGCGAACGTGTCCGAGACCGGTACGGCGCCGGTGGATCGCCGCCAGTAGCGGGTGAACCAGATGATGGTCGGTCGCTTCTCGTCGGGGTCGGGCGTCCACAGGTCGACGGCCAGCCGGGTTCCGTCGGACATCGGGACGTAGCGGGAGTCCGGCCGCGAAGGGCGGGAGGACAGCTGGGCGCTGGGCTCGTTGGTGAGGTACACGGTGATTCCCTTCTTGCGCTCGACGCTCGGCGCAGTTGTCACGGGGCGGCGAGGGGCGGGACCGTCAGGACCGCGTCTACGAGGTTCTGGGTGTAGGGGACGGCGCTGTTGGCGAGCAGCCTGGTCGCCGGACCCTCGTCGACGACCTCGCCGTTGCGCATGACCGCGATGTTGTCGCTGAGGTAGCGCACGGCAGCGAGGTTGTGGGAGATGAAGACGAAGGTCACCGCGGTCTGCTCCTGCAGTTCGCGGAGGAGGTTGAGGACGGCGCTTTGGACCGAGACGTCGAGGGCGGAGGTGACCTCGTCGGCCACGATCACCTCCGGTTTGGCCGCGATCGCACGGGCGAGGGCAACCCGTTGCCGTTGGCCGCCTGAGAGCTCACGTGGCTGACGCTCGGCGTGCTGCGGGTGGAGGTGCACAAGATCCAGCAGGCGTTCGAGCTCGGCGTGAGCGAGGTGCCTGGGGATCGGCCCGGCCGCGGCGATCCCTTCCAGGATCGACTGGCCGGCGGTGCGGCGGGGGTTGAGGGCTCCGGAGGAGTCCTGGAACACCATCTGGATGGCACGGCATGGACGCGCCTTGGCGCGGCGGGCTGAGGCATCGGCGATGACACGGTCACCGAGTGTGATGCGACCATGGCTGATGGGCGTCAGGCCCACGGCGGCTCGCGCGAGACTGGACTTGCCTGACCCGGACTCGCCGACGAGCCCCAATGTGGTCCCGGCGCGGGCGGTCAGCGTGATGCTGCGGACTGTCGGCGTAGTGCCGGGTGGGCCGTAGGTGAGGGAGACCTCCTCGAACTTCAGGTCAGGCATCACATGTTCCCTTCTCTTGCGTGCCCTGCCCCGTCTCCTGGTCGTGATCGGCGTCGAGTGGCTGCGGGCCGCTGATCGGGTAGAAGCAGGCGACCTGGGTCGGGCCGAGTTCCAGCAGGTCAGGTGCCTGCTCGGTGCAGCGGGCCCGGGCGCGCGGGCATCGAGGCGCGAAAACGCAGCCGTCGGGTCGCTTGTCCGGCTCGGGCGGTCGGCCGGGGATCGAGCTCAGTGGTTGGCTCCGGGGAGCGTCCAGTTCGGGGACCGAGTCGACCAGAGCACGGGTGTAGGGGTGCTGGGCGCGTCGGAGGTCGGCGACTTGGAGATCCTCGACGACCCGGCCGCCGTACATGACCAGTACGCGAGTGCACAGGTGGGAGACCACCCCCAGGTCATGGGAGACGAAGAGCAGCGCGGCATCGGTCTCCTCGGTGAGGGTGCGGAGCAGATCGAGCACCTGCAACTGGACCGTTGCGTCCAGCGCGGTCGTCGGTTCGTCGGCGACGATGAGAGCCGGGTCGTCCATCAGGCCCATCCCGATGGCGACGCGCTGTCGCATACCGCCGGAGAACTGATGCGGGCGATACCGCATCCGGTTCGCGGCATCGTGGATGCCGACTGCGGTGAGGACTTGCTCAGCCCGCTTCCGGGCGGCATGACGCGAGCGGTGCCGATGCACCACGGTCTCCTCCACCATCTGCGAGCCAACGCTGATGACGGGGTTGAGCGCCGACATCGGATCCTGACCCACCAGCCCGATCCGCCCGGCAAGCCGCCTGCGCAGGGTACGGTCCACGCGGGCCACGCCGAGATCGATTCCGTCGAAGGTATGCACGTCGGCGTGGGCGGTTGTGCCTGCGGCCTCAAGTTTGATGAGCGAGGCGATCGAGAGGCTCTTGCCCGAGCCGGACTCGCCGACCAGTCCGACTCTCTCGCCGTTGCGCAGACGAAGGCTGAAGTCGACGACCAGGGCACGGTCGCCGAGGAAGTCGCCGGCTTCGACACGCAGGCCGTCGACCCGCATCAGAGCCGAAGGAGCCGTCGGTGTGTCAGCTCCCGGCAGGTACGTGGAAGCCCGCCCGGTACGAGGACGGCTGTCCCGTCGTTGGGGACGCGTCGACCGTTCGCCGGTGAGAGCTTCACCGACGATGTTCAACGCGATGGCCGCGAGCACGATGGCAACGCCTGGTCCCAGGGCGGTGGCGGGGTTGGTGTAGAGCTGGCCCAGCCCGTCGCTGAGCATGCTGCCCCAGTCGATCGCGGGGTCGCTGACGCCCAGGCCGAGGAAGGACAGGCTGGCGAAGGCGAGGAGGGTGGTTCCGGACAACACGCTGGCGTTGGTCAGAAGTGGTCGCGAGACACTCGGCAGCACATGGCGTGCGTACAGCCTCGGTCCGCCGACCCCGAGGCACCGGGCTGCGGCAACGTAGTCGCTGGCCAGGGCCGCCTTCGAGGCGTTCTCGGTGACGCGGGCGAAGTACGGGGCAAGCGCGAAGCCGACGGCGAGCAGGCTCCCGCGTCCTCCGGTTCCGACTATCACGGCCAGGAACAGAGCCATCATCAGCGAGGGAAAGGCGACCAGTACCGCGATACACCCCGAGATCACCGCCCCGAACCGCCGCCCGGCCGCTGCCAGGCCACCGACGATGAGGCCCGTCGTCGCCCCGATCACCAGCGCGAGGACGGAGAGGGAAAGAGAGAGCCGGGCGCCGACCACGATCCGCTCGAAGATGTCGCGCCCCAGGGCATCCGTGCCCAGCCAGTGGTCGGCTGACGGCGGCATGTTCAGCGCATTCGGGTCCGGAGTCCTGGCCCCCTCCCCCCAGATGTACTCGGGGACCACTACCAGGAGCAGGAGAACCAGGAGGATGAGCACCACGGCGAGGTGGTTGCCCGGCACCAGCACAGGCCGGAGCGCAGCGCGCCACCGGGATCGCCGCTGGTCCGAGGTGGTCGATGCCATCAGGTTCTCCTCGTCGTACGTGGGTCGAGGACTGCGAGCACGAGATCGACCCCGAGGTTGAGCAACAACACCATCGATCCGTAGACAAGGGCGATGCCCTGGACCACGGGGTAGTCCTTGGCCTGGATCCCCTCGACGAACGCGATGCCGAGGCCCGGCCACGAGTAGACCGTTTCGATCAGGACGGTGCCGGCGAGCATTCCTCCGAGGAGGAGCGCACCCACCGTCAGCCCCGTGGGCATCACATTCGGCAAGACGTGCCGGCCGTGGATACGGACACCGGAGAGGCGTTTGGCACGAGCCGTGCGGATGTACTCCATGGAGAGCACTGATCGTCCTTCCGATCGCAGGACCCGGGCGAGCATCAACGCGGGTGCCAGGCTCAGCGAGACCGCCGGGATGACGTACGACTCCGGTCCGGACTTCCCGGCGATCGGAAGCCACGGGTTGCTGACGGCGAACAGGTAGACAAGGCCGACGCCGAGAACGACCTCGGGAATGCTCGCACCGATCGTTGTGGCACCGGTGAAGGCCGGGTCCACGATCCGTCTCGACCGCCCCTGCGAGGCGGCCGCGCCAAGACTCCCCAGCGGCACCGCGACGACCACCGCGATGGCGAATGCGACCAGGACGAGCGAGACGGTGTTCCACAGTCCCGCGTCGATGATCTGAGAGACCGGGATCCGCCTGCTGATCGACTCCCCGAAGTCGCCGGTCGAGATCGACTTCAGGTAACTCCAGTACTGGACGAGCAAGGGATCGTCGAGGTGGAGCTGGTGACGCATCCTTTGGACGTCCTCCTGCGTCGCGCTCATGCCGAGCGCCGCGCGTACGGGGTCGCCGGGCACGAGCTGGATCATGAGGAAGGTGAGGGTCACCAGCGCCCAGAGCGAGACGACGAAGCGGACCAGGAGACGCCCGACGCGACCGAGCATCCCCCGGACCCGTCGCGCCGGGCGACGGATCGGGATCGCCGCATCAGGTGCTGCGGTCGCCATCGGTCAGCTCACCGCCCGCAACGACGTCGGTACGATGTAGTTGCCGACGATCTTGAACTCGACTCCGTTGCCCATAACGGGGACGTTGAGGTTGGCGTACGGGATAAGTGAGAATTCCTTGAGCAGGGCGACCTCGCCGGCGTTCCAGCGGGCGCAGTCGGCCTCGGGGTCGGCCAAGGGCTCGCTGTTGACTGCCTTGTCGTAGGCCGGGTTGCGGAACGACGCGAAGTTCGTGCCTTTCGGAGGCGCCTCGCCGGAGAAGTACTGGCTGTTCTGGTTCGGTGTCCGCTCGCCGGTGCCCACCAGCGAGACGTCGAAGTCCGCGGTCCTGAACATGCGGTCGTTGAGCTGGGCGGCCGTGACAGCGGAGACCGTGACCTTGATGCCCAGCTCTCGCCACTGCGACGCCAGGAACGCGGCACCGTCGGTGTAGCCGGAACTGGCGAAGTTCGGGGTGAGGATGTCGAGCGTGAGCGGTCGGCCGTTCCTGGTGCGGACACCGTCGCTGCCGGGCACCCATCCCGCCTGGTCGAGGAGGCTCTTGGCGGCAGCCACGTCCTGGGTGGGCAGGTTTCCTGCCACGGTGTTGCCCGGGCAGACCTTGGGTTCGACGGCGAGGAGGCTCGTCGGCACCTCGCCGTGGCCGCCAGTGGTGATCTTGAGCGCGGCGCCGAGATCGAGGCTCCGGGTGAGCGCCTCCCGCACTCTCTGGTCCCGGGTCGGGCGGCCGGACGCTTCGTTGTAGGCGATGAGTCCCTGCAACACCTGCTGTTTCGCGTGGAAGAGGTTCGGCATCTTCAGGAGCCGGCCGCCGTCCGGGCCACTGGCGATGGTGATGTTCACTTCGCCCGCGACCAGGAGATTGGCCGCCGTGGTCTTGTCGGCGACGATCCGAAGCTCAAGGGTCTTGGGCTGGCCCTTCTCCGCCGTCGTGGCTCCGCCAGGACCCCAGGTGTAGCCGTCGCGGCGCTGGTAGGTCAGGCTTGAGCCGGTCTTCGCATCGGTCAGGACATACGGACCCGTGCCGGCAGTGGCCGAGGCGAGACCCTTGCGTTTCTTCAGCCCCTTCTCGCAGACCATCGGGATGTCGGCGAGATTGACCAGCAAGAACGCGGGCACGGATGGGGTGGTGAGAGTCACCGTGCTGCCGCTGGCAGACACCGTGCTGCCGGACGGGAACGAGCTCGCGTACGGAGAGCCGTTCTTGGGGTCGATGATGAACTTGAGGTTCTGTGCCGCGACGTCCGCAGTGAACTTGCTGCCGTCCGAACAGGTCACACCGGGCGTGATCTGGAAGGTCGACGTGCGGGCCCCGACCTTCCAGGAGGACGCCAGCCCCGAGACCGGATCACCGTTCTCGTCGCGGTAGACCAGCGAGTCGTAAGCCAGCCGGCCGAGATCACGGTTCAGGTCGACCGAGGTGAGTTGTGGGTCGAGGTTGCCTGGGTCAGACCCGATGGCGTAAGCGATGGTGGCGTCTGCCACCGGCTCCTTGGGACCGTCACTGCGGCTGCTGCCGGTGCCGCATCCGGTCAGTACCGCGCCGAGTCCGAGACAAAGAGTGATCGTGAGTGCTCGCTTCATGGTTCTTCCTTCGTGCATTCGAACTGTTCTCAGAGGTGGTGGACGGGTGATTCCCGAGCGGGCCGTCGATCACTGAGGTGACGACTTCGGCTCGCTCTCGCGGTCCCATGTGGTCGCGGTCACCCCCTCGTGTTTGAGCGAAGCCTTGGCGACCTTCTCCGTGGAGGTGTGCGGCAGCGTGTCCACGCGGCGCAGATAGCGCGGCACCATGAACGCCGGCAGCACTTCGGCGCAGAACCGCGCCAGCTCGGCCGGGCCGAGCGAGTCGCCCGGCGCGACGGCGTACGCCAGCATGACGTCCTCTTCGGTCATCGGGCTGGGGACGCCGTACGCGGCGCACTCGGCGATGGCCGGGTGCGCCTCTGTGGCTGACTCGATGTCCAGCGCCGAGATGTTCTCCCCGCGGCGCCGGATCACGTCACTCGTGCGACCGACGAAGTAGACCCAGCCATCCTCGTCGCGGCGCACCAGGTCCCCCGTGCGGAACCAGCCGTCTCGACGCGATGCGGCCGTCTCTACGGGCATCCCCAGATAGCCCTCCGACATCAGGTGCGGCTCACGCGCGGTCACCAGGAGCTCACCTGTTTCGCCGGCCCCGACCTCGGACCCGTGCGTGTCGACTACACGGATGTCGTACTCGGCGATCACCTGACCGCACGACCCTGCCTTCCGGGGAAGGTCGAGAGGCTGCGCCGTGACCATGCCGACGTCGGTCGACCCGTACATCTCCACCACCCGGAGTCCGAACCGTTGCTCGAACTCGGCAGCGAACGACGGCACTGGCACACCCCACGCGAGACGCGCCGTGTTGTCGGCGTCGCGGGCCTGCTTCGGAGCCTGGTTCAGAAACGTCAGGGTGGCGCCCATGAAGTCGAAGACGGTCGCGCCGAAGAAGGCGACGTCGTCCCAGAATCGGCTCGTCGAGTAGTTCTCACCAATGGCCGCCGTGGCGCCCACGGCCAGTGCCGCCATGGTCGTGTAGCTGATCGCGTCGGCGTGGAACATCGGAAACGGGCAGTACAGGACATCGTTGCACCCGATGGACAGGTACTTCGCGAGCAGTTCTCCTTGCCGCACCAGATAGTTGTTGCTCAGGACGCAGCCCTTGGACGGCCCGGTCGTACCAGAGGTGAACAGGATCATCGCCGTGGACTCGGGCGCCGGGGTCTCTGACAGCGCCGGATGAGCTACGTCGAGACAGTCGACCTCACTCAGCGACTGCCACCCGCGTGGGAGGGCCACGCCCTGGGCCGGGCGGGCCGCAGCGATCAGGATCTGACCGACGTGTTCATTCGTACGCAGGAGCAGGTCAAGTCGGGGAGCCTCGTCGTCGTCGGCGAAGACGGCCCGGGCATCGGCCACGTTGAGCTGGTGAGTCATCTGGTCATCGCTCAGCCGGCAGTTCAACGGCACCGCCGCGGCATCCAACGCGTTGAGCGCGAACCACGTGATGGCATGGTCGAGGCTGTTGCGCATCACGATCACACCTCGGTCACCGGGTCGCAGACCCCTCCTGAGCAGGCCCTCGGCGCGCGCGTGGCTCTTGGCGAGGACCTGGGCGTAGCTGAGTGCACCCTCTCGGGTGTGGAGGAAGGTGCGGTCCGGCCACCGCTCGCCGGCCTGCTGGAGAGCGGCCCACACAGACTTCCCGCTCACGGCCTGCTCTCCCGCTTCCCGGCCACAAAGGACGTGATGCGGTCTACGGTCTCCGGCACCCGGAATGACGCGCTGAGCAGCTCCGACTCCAGGGCAAGCGCAGCGTCGGTCCCGGGGGCCGAGGCGCGAAGCAGTTGCTTGGCGTACGCGACCCCCTGGACAGGGGCGAGCGCGACAGCAGAGGCGACCTTGATCGCCTCGTCGACCACGGTCCCGGTCTCGACAACACGAGTGACGAGGCCGATCGAGAGAGCGTCCTGGGCATCCAGCACCCGTCCGAAGATGACGAGCTCCCGTGCCCAGCCCTCCCCGACACACTGACGCAGGAGCAAGGACGACGCATTGCTCACCGTCAACCCCCACTGGGCCTCAGGGCAAGCGAAACGCGCGTCCGCCGACGCGATCCGCACATCGCAGTTCAAAGCCAGCTCAAGGCCGCCACCGAACGCGACACCCGCGACAGCGGCGATGGTCGGCTTGTCGGTCTCAAGAAGCGTGCGGGCCAGACGCTGGTAGTCCGCAGCCTGACGATCGAACTCGTCGCACGTCAGCCCGGCGGCCACTTCAAGGTCCTCCCCGGAGCAGAACGCCCGCTCGCCCCCGGTGATGACGATCGCCCGAATCCGGTGTGAACCACAGGCCCTCTCGACCGCGTCGATCAACAACGCGACCCCCGTGGGATCCAACGCGTTCAGCTTTGAAGGAACGTTCATGCGGATGATCGCGACACCCTCGCGCTGCGAGACCACGACAGGGCTGCTCATGGACGACTGCTTTCGTAGGTGATGACGACGTGGGACCGGCGGTGTCCGCGGGGTGCGGCGGCGCGCTGTGCCGATGCGGCTCACAGCGCAGGGTCGGGTGACAACACCTGCCTGGGCGGCCCGACATGCACATCGGCCCGCCTGACGGGGCCGCTGGTTCCCCGTGCCCGAACCAGGCCCAGAGCAAGGTCGGCCTGGAGCGCGCACAACTCTGCGAGCCGCACCGGTCCGTCGAGGCGGTACCAATGAGCCACGCCCGTGGCCAGCGTCAGCAACCCAGTCGTCGCGATGGCCACGTCGTCGACCTCGAACACACCAGCGGCGACGCCCCGCGCGACCACGCCGCGCCACAGTCGTTCGTAGTCGTCACGCAAGATGCCCATCTCCTTGCGAGCGACCGGACCGAGCGACCGCACCTCGGTGTCCGAGACCAGGGTGGACCTGTGCCGGCCGCCGTGCACCCACACATGCATCTCCACGAGCGCTACAAGCTGTTCGCAGGGATCCGCGTGCTCCCCCAGCGCCTCACGTGCCGCATCACCGAGCGGATCCATCACCGAGCGCATGATGTCGACCAGAAGATCTTCCTTGCCCGACATGTAGTTGTAGAGCGTCGCGGTCCTGATGCCCGCATGGTCGGCGAGTTCGCGGATGCCGACCGCATGGAAGCCCTTCCGCGAGAAGAGCTCGACGGCAGCCAGCCTCAGACGCTCACGCGTCTGCTCGTTCAACTCTCGAACCACACCAAACCCCTCCATTTATGTACGACCGATCGATCGATCGTGTATGAAGTGAATGGGGCGTTGCTCACATTGTCAAGACCATTGCCGAAATCCGTTCCGCGGATACGAGGACGTCAGGCGCCAGGCGCGGTCCGGTTCCCGGCATCTTGTCCTGACCTTCGGCGACATCGGCGGTCTGGCCGACGGCCACCGGGTCGGTTGTTCGACGCCGTCCAGGACGAGCACCGCCTGCGGGTCGGTGACGATCGGGATGTGCAGGCGTACGAGGCCCCGGTCCAGGCGGTATTTGGGGTCGCAGTGCGCCTTCGAGACGGCGCCGGGCCCCAGCGCCATCAGCCGCACCGCGTTCAGCGGGGCCGGGATCAAGTCCAGGATCTGCGCGAGGTAGGGCAGATGGTCGAGTCAGCGCGTCGGAGCGAAGGGCTCCGGTCCGGGGCCGCCGGGGTCGGTGCGTTCCGGGTTGCCGCCGAGGCTGCGCAGCGGGAGGACACGCCAGTCGATGGCAGCCGCCTGGCCGACCTGGCCGCCGCAGGTGTGGGTGCGCTGCGGGTTCCAGGTGTGGCCGGTGACCGTGGCGAGGTCGGCAGCGAGCCGGCCGGGGTCGAAGACGGGGGTCAGCAGGGCGGCCTCGGCCGCCGCGACCGGTGAGGTGGTGGTCATGAGTGGGGCTCCCGGTCAGGAGGAGAAGGACACGGCGGCGGTGCCGATGTGGCGGCTGGCGTCGTAGGTGCCGGCGGGCACGGTCGCGAACCGTGCGTCGAGCCGGCCGAACGCGGCCGCATGGCCTACGGCGGGGTCGTAGGCGATGCAGAACACGAACTGCACCGGCTCGCCGGGGGCGAGGGGGATGGCGGGCATCGACACGATCACCCCGGTCCGGGTGGCCGGGACGTACGCCAGCCCCCGGGTCGTCGAGCGCGGCCAGGAAGACGGTAAAGGACGGCACCGCCCAGAGGTGGGCGGGACGTGGTACTCGGCCACTAGGGCCGTTTCAGGCAACGTTCGCCCTGTTGACGACCTTGCATAGGTGTTTGTCGGTGGCGTGTTTGTTCCGCCAGATGATGTAGCGGCGGATCATGCTGCCCTGCTCTTTGTGGGTGGTGTGGTCGGTGCCGTCCGGTGCGAAGTAGCGCAGGGCGGTGAACTGGGCCTCGATGCGGTTGAGCCAGGAGCTGTTGGTCGGGGTGTAGGCGAGTTCGACGTTGTTCGCCGTGGCCCAGTCGCCGACCCGGCTGTCCTTCTTCGTGGTCAGGTGCGGGGAGAAGTTGTCGAGTACGATCGCGATCCGGATGTGCGGCGGGTAGAGGCTGCGCAGGTAGCGGCAGACTCCAGGAACCTTGTCCGGTTCTTCTTCGGCTCGATGTGGCCGTAGAGCTTGTCCTTGGCCAGGTCGTAGGCGGCGAACAGGTGCCTGACCCCGTGCGGGCGGGTGTAGGTCGCCCGGCGCCGTCGGCGGGGTTCCCGGTCGGGGTCCTTGTGCTTCCCGCCGCGTTCGGCCCACTGCCGGCCGGGGTGCGGCTGGAGGTTGAGCGGCCCGAACTCGTCCAGGCAGAAGACCACTTCAGGCTCGCCGTCCTCGGGTATCACCTCGCCGTCGGCGATCGCGTAGAGGTGCTCGACGCGGGCCTTCTTGCCCGCGTAGTCGGGGTCGCGGGAGGTCTTCCAGGTCTTTACGCGTTGAAAGGAGACGCCCTCCTCGCGGAGCAGGACCCGAAGGCCCTCGTGGCTGATGTCGTCGACCACCCCCTCGGCGACCAGGAAGTCGGCCAGCTTGGCCAGGCTCCAGGTCGAAAACGGCAGGCCGTGCTCGGCCGGCTTGGACTTGGCGGTCTTCTTGATCTCCCGGCGTTCCGGGAGAGTGAAGGTTCTGGGCCGGCCGCCTTTGTACTTGGGGTAGAGCGCCTCGAAGCCGTCGGCGTTGAAGTTGTGGATCACGTCCCGGACCCGGTCCGCGCTGGTGAACGTCACCTCCGCGATCTTCGCCACCGGCATGCCCTGCGCGGACAGCAGCACCATCTGGGCCCGCCGCCAGGTCACCACCGAACCGGTTCCTCTGCGGATGATCCGCAGCAACCGTCTGCCCTCGTCGTCATCAATCTCCCGAACCCGCACACGTTCAGCCACCCGATCATTCTCGCCGTACGGCCCCTCCCCACACAGCAACCACGCAACCTCTCATGACAGGGCAAACGTTGCCTGATGCGGCACTAGCTCATGTTGCTTCTGCGTCATCAGCAGCGCGTACTCAGTGGAACCGGGCGGGCTCACGGCCACTGCGGTGCCGTCTCGGGCGACCATCGCTTCAAGCTCCCGGACCCCCGGCCGGATCGGTGCGCTCTCCCCGATGCCACGTTCACGAGCCTGCTGGGGCAGATGATGCGGGCTGATCCGCCGGGTGTTGCCCCGGATGATCTGGCCCGGAAGGTAGAGATCCACGACGACTTCGAGCGCGGCCGGCACCTTCCGGTACGAAGGCAGCTCATCGCCGGGCGCGTACCCTTCCAGTTCCTTCAGCGCCCAGGCGCGCAGTTCCTCGTGGTGGGCGTAGCCGGCCAGCATGAGGCGCTGCCGGAGGGCGGAGGCGAGAGAGGCAGTGTCGTCCAAGACGGCGCGTTCGAGCTGCTCCAGTCCACGGACGTCGGATGTCTTCACAGCGTCCAGTCTGCACTGCCCCACTGACAACTCTGAATGCTTCGCTGCTCAACCTCAGCAGGCAGCTTCGGCACCTTACGACATGTCGGCAGTGCCAATGGCGATGGCGTCTCGTTCTGCGTAGGCAACGGGTGCTGCGACGGTGACCGGGGAGTTGTCTCCTACTGTGATCTGTATGCTCGAAACCGCCCGACGGACCTGCTCAGACGTGGGTTCTTCATCTCCGGGTGGCATGGTGGCCCGTAGCTCGGCGACGAACTCAGTCAGTTGGGTACGGACCTGGTCAAGGACGCCTTCCAGTGCTGCGGTGCTGACGGACCAGTACACCGAGGTGACGGTCAGGAAGGGGTTATGCTGTAGCTCCTGCTGATCCTTGGTCATCAACCGGGCCACGTAAGCCATGCCGGGCATTCCGAGCCTGATGTGCTTGCCGTCTTTTGACCCGGCTGCTGTGGCCTGGATTTCCGAGATACCCCAGGTCATCCCTATTTCTTCCTTGACGTCGTTGCGTACAGACTCCGGCAGGTCCTGTGGGCCGATTTCCTGGCCCGTGAACTGCTTGGGCCCCGCTATCACATCGGCCTTGAGCTGAACTGAGATCTTTCGGTAATCGGGGAGCTCATTCATCGCGTCGGTGTATCCCTTCAGCTCGCGACGAGCCCAGGTCCGCAACGGTTCGGAGGACGCACGGCCTCCCATAATCAGCACCTGCCGCAGGAGTGAGGCAAGCGCGACCGAGTCGTCCAGTACATCGCGCTCAAGGCGGGCGAGGCCGCTGAGGGAACTGCTCATGTAGGTCTCTCTTCGAACGACGAACCGAAGGATCGATCGAACCCCCGGTAATGGCCTCACTTACCGAGGGCGAGGATCGCGACGATGACCGCCGCAATGGTGCCGAGCGCGCCGACGGCCGTCCACACTACGGCGGCGCGGCTCCACCCAGACACAGGAGGCACCGGCGTCGGCTGGTTGGCGTTGGCGTTGGCGCTCGCGGTACCCCCACGCTCGGCGTGGGCAAAGGGAGCGGTGACATTGACGGGCGAATTGTCCCCGCCCGAGATGTGGATGCTCTGCCCTGCTCCTGCCATGGGCGGGTTCGGCGATGAGGAAGAAGAAGGCTCTGGCCCAGCGGTCATATCGTTCTCTTTCAAGGTGAACAGCGATGGCAGCAGGCAACGACCGGATGGCCCCGCCCTCCCCCGACAGCTCTACGCGCCGGACCGTAACACCCCCCACTGACAAGCGGCCCACCTCTGCCAGACGAGCGGTACAGGACGGGATCGCCTCTACCAGCAGACCGAAGGCGACCCGCCCGCGCCCTCGCCGACCGCCGCCCCTGGCACGGGGAGCGGTTGACAGACTGACCGCGCGGTCGTCAGCTCTCGCGTGCCTCCGAATGGGTGTGTGCGCAGGCTCTGGGCGCGTCCTGGGGCATCGCCCTGGGCGGGGGCGGGTCAGTCGGGGGGTTGGCGGAAGGCCGGCCGTTCAGCAGCTGCTCGCCACCGGCGTTCATCCGGTCAGCTTTCCAGCCGCCACAGACACCACCGGCAGGCTGGCGGGCCCGGCCTGGGTGGAGGCCGGGCCCGCTGTGCTCACCGCGCCTTGGGCAGCGCGGTCAGAACCCGCCGTTCCTCGCCGTGGCCGACGACCCGCCACACCGGCCGGTCGGCCCCGTCCCGGGTGAGCCGGTGCAGGGTCGTCATCGCCACGGTCATCCGGTAGTTCACATTCGACAGGCGGCGGGCGTGGTCGTGGAAGGCGGCCTCCCTCGTGTCCGGGGCCGCACGGCGCGGGGCCGAGGCGAAGACGAACAGCATCGGCGGGAAGGGCCGCTCCAGGTACGGCCCGGCGTAGGTCTCCTGCCAGTGGTTGCGCGGCGCGCGGGCAGCGTTGCCGCGCCCGGTGGGCGGTGCGTTGCGGTAGGCGTCGTAGCGCTCCAGCTTGGCGGCCAGGCGCGGGTAGGACATGGTGCGGTCGATCTTCACGAACGCGCTGGAGCCGTCGGCCAGGAGCACCACGACGTCGGGCACGAGGTTCCCGGCCGGGGTGGAGTGGGCGACTTCCACCTGCCAGTCGGCGTGATCGGCGGCCTGCGCCTGGTGGAAGGCGACGACGGTGTCGACCAGGGCGAGGCCGTGCTCACGCAGGCCCGTCCTGCCGACGGCGATGCGCTGCCCGGTGGCCCGGCCGGCCGCTGGCAGAGCAACGCAAGGGCGGCTTCAGAAGAGGAACGCGGGCCGAACGGGACGGATCGCCGAATGGTCGTGAAGGACATCGCCGGCGCGACCGGCACGGTGCGCTGTAGCCGACGGCTGTGGGCGTTGTCCTGAAGAAACCGGAACTGAATAGAAGAGACGGCCAAGTGTGGAAGACATGAGGTCACCGGCCGCAGGGTGCCAGCCTGCAAGCTGCTCGAAGGGGATGGATGTGGGAGAGATCGCGCAGGGGCTGGAGCGCGCGCTGCGCACTCGACCGGTTCCTTCAGGTACCGAGGCTCGTCTGCGGTTTCTGCTCAAGGCGCACCGGGGTTCCACCTGGGAGGTTGCCGCCGTGCTGGGGGTGTCGCAGCGCACCGTGCAGCGGTGGGTGACGAAGAAGCCCGGAGGCCGGCGCCCGCCGGGTCCCGCGCAGATCCAGGCGATCGAGGCGGCGGTCCTGGCCAAGTGGCAGCCGCGGATCCGGGCCCGGCTGCAGGCGCGGGCCGAATCGGAGGGCTTCGTCCTGCACACCAGGGCGCGGTTCGGGTTCGCCGCGGCGGCAGGGTCCTCGGACGATCCGCGGGTGCGGCGCATCACCCAGGGTCTGTCCGGGGAGGTGGCCCGGGAGCTGTTCGCCGCCCGGGACGCGGGCGCGGGCGAGCAGCAGCAGCAGATGGTGATCCTCGCCCGGGCACTGGGACACGCCTACTTCCGCGACAGTGGCCAGCGCGCCCACGGGGTGCACATCGCTTTCACCGATGTGGAGTTCGCCGACTTCTCGATCCGGTAGCCCTCTTACCTGCGCGGCTGCGGCTTCCCGCGCGGCGTCAGCATCGTGTCGTAGCGGCCGGCCTCCTGCTGCTCGCGCCAGTCCCACACGATGCGGCTTTGCCGGGCGGCGGGCGGCTGCGGTGGGCGCAGCCGGGCCGCCTGCGCCAGGCGCAGCAGATGCGGGCGGTCGCCGGGCGCGGCGAGCAGCTGCTGGTCCTGGCCGGGCGCGAGGCGGGCAAAGCAGGCGGCGGCCTTGAGGAAGACGTGTGCCCAGCCGGGTACGGGGTGGGCGGCGCAGCCGTCGGTGTAGCGGGTTCGGTCGTGCAGGGCGAGGGTGGCTGCGTGGTCGTCGTAGTCGTGGGGGCGGGCGGTGGCGAGTTGCTGGAAGGAGGCGCCGGTGAACAGTGCGGTGGCCAGGGCTGCGGCCAGGCGGGGGTGGGCGGTTGCTGCGGAGAGTCGGCGGGCGGCCACCTGGGCGGTGCGCGGGGTGAGGACAGGTGGTGGCGGGCGGTGGTTCCAGGCGATGGGCGGGGGTGTGCACCGGGTGGTGCAGGGGGCGGGACTGTCGTAGGAGACGAGGCGGTCCAGTGCGGGCAGGGTGAGCCAGCGGCCGGACGGCTGCGGGAGGTCTGCGGGCGTGTGCAGGGAATCGGGCGGGGCGTCGTAGTGGCGGCGGGCGGCCGCGAGGCTCGTGATGACCGTGGGGTCGGCCGTGCTGAGGGCCTGGTGCACGGCGGCGGGCAGATACGGGCGGTGGCAGACCAGCGTCAGATGAAGGCCCGTCACGGCACGCAGTTGCAGAAGGCGCATCGTGCGGCGGGCGGTGAGCCGGTGCGCGCGCAGGACGGTGAGCCGGCTCACGGGCAGGGCCGCCGCCCATGCTGTGGCGGCTTCCCAGACGGGCTGGCGGCCTGAAGGGAAGCAGCCCGGGAGCAGCGGCGGTCTGCCCAGGGCCGCAAGGAGGTCGTGGGCGAGGGCAGTGTCGCTGGTGGTTCCCGGGCCGGGATGCAGGGTGATCCGGCCGGCGGCCAGATCGTGGGCTGCCAGGGCAGTGTGCGTGTGGGCAGCGTCGTCGTGGGGGTCCATGACCAGCGTGAGAGCCGACGATCCCGTGGCGGGTATCGGGATCACGCGAGGCGGCTGAAGGCCCAGCGCAGCAGTTCCTGGTCGACGCGGGCACGTCCGGTGCGGGCCAGGGCGGTGCGGGCATGAGCGGTCAACTGGGCCCAGGCCCGGAAGTTGCCGTGAGCGGCGTGCTGGTCGGCGAAGGCGACGTCGTCGGGGTCAGCGTCGGCCCAGACCGGGTGGAACAGCGGGATGACCTCAAGTACCTCGCTGGGGGTGAGGCGGGTGAACTGCTGCCAGATGAAGACGCGTGAGGAGAGCATCGGTTCGCGGCGCAGCACGGTGTGGCAGCCCGCGCCGCCGACGAAGATGATCGCGAGCCGGGTGGCCGGTTCGTCCCACAGGTAGCGGAAGTATTCGAACGCTTCCCCGTTGAGCCACTGGGCCTCGTCGACGAGGAAGGTGCGGGGGCGTTCTGCGAGGGCGGTTTTCAGCAGTCGGTCGAACTCGCTGGGGTGACGGGGTGGTTCACCGGCCAGGTCGAGGGCGGTGAACAGTTCGTAGCGCACCGCTCGGGCGGTGGGCCGGGCACGGAAGGTGATCTTGCGGACGTCCTCGGCGGGTTCGAGTTCGCGCAGGCAGGTGTTGACGGCGAGGGTCTTGCCGAAGCCGGCGCCGCCGTGGATGCACATCATGGCGCGGGCGGCGACGGTGTCGGTGATGTTCTCCCGGGCGGTGAGCAGGGCGCGGGTGGTGACCACGGAGGCGTCGGGCAGGTCGACGTACTGGTAGGTGGCCGCGGTCACGGGGCATCTCCGTCTTGGTCGGTGGTGGGATGCGCGGCCCGTCCGCCTGGGTCGTCGGGGGCGGGAGCGGAATCTTGGCGGGATTGGAGCGGGGTGGTGGGGCGGCCTGGTGTGGTGAGCGCTGCGAGGGAAGCGGGGGTGCGCCAGTCGGCCGGGGGCGCGGCGGGCGGGATGAGGTCCGGCAGCGACAGCTGCGACAGGTCGGTGTCGGTGGCCTGGGTGAGTTCGGCCCCGGCCTGCACGGCGGTCAGCGCGCCGAGCCGCTGCGGAGCCTCGGGCTGGGTGGCGGCGGCGTAGCGCTCGCGCTGGGATGCCTCCAGGTCCTTCTTCAGGCGGCGGGCGCGGGCGGCCCGTGCTCGTCGTACGGCGCGGATCTGTTCGTCGGTGGCCTGGTCGGCCAGGTCCGCAGGGCCGAGGTAGCGGCCGGTGGCGGCGTGGTAGACCTCGATGCGGTGGTCGTGGTGGGGCATGAACCGGATGCGGACCTGGATCCCGGCCTGGCCGGTCATCCACGGCCCCACGTAGTCGCGCTTTCTGAAGCGGATGCCGCGGGTGGTCAGCGTGCGGGTGCCGGCGTCCTCCAGGGTGAACGTCCACAGATCTGCCGCGGGGACGTCCCGTAGCGGGGTGGGGTCGTCCTGCCACGCCTGGAGCGGGGTTCTGCCCCGCAGCGGCTCGGGGCGGTGCTCGGTGTTCCACCACCGTGTCCAGGCCAGCAGCCGGGCGGTGAAGTCCTCGAACCCGAGCAGCATCTCGTCCTTCGGGAGGGAGGGGCGTTTGCCGGGGCGCGGCTGGCGGGCGTAGCCGGGCAGCGCGGCGAGCAGCATCGGCTCCACCGCCCGGTTCAAGCCCTCCACAGTGCCCTTGAGATGAGGGGTGCAGGGAGGCAGGGGCTCCACGGTCACGTCCAGGAGATCGAGCGCGGCGGTCACCGTCCTCGACAGGAAGTCCTTGCCCCGGTCGACGCGTACCTTCTCCGGAAGGCCGCCGAACGGGCCGTAGGGGTCCTCGCGCAGGACCGCGGAGCGCAGTGCGGCCAGCACCGACTCCCGTGAGGGATGCACCGGGGTGACGGCGACACCGGTGATCGCGTTCGTCGCGCAGTCGGTGAACCAAGTGATCCACGGCCTGCGGGCTTTACCGTCGACGTCGACCAGTACCGGGGCCTGCATGTGGTCCGTCTCCCACACCTGGTTGCGCGAGCCGCGCGGCCGGGCCAGGAACACATCATGCTTGCGTGCCGCCCGCTCCCCTCCCGCGAGCCCGGCCCGCTCCCCCGGCGTCAGATCACGCCGGATCGCCCGGTGCAGCGTCGTCAGCGACGGTGCGTTGGCCGGTGGGGACTGCCGAGCCGCGCGGGCCGTCAGCTCACGATGGACCGCCCGCACGTTCCCCTTCCACAGCGCCAGCAGTCCACGGACCTCGGGCGTGATCGTGAACCTCGCATCGGCTAGGGACCGTGCGCCGGGGTAGGCGGCTGCGGACTCGTCGCGCTCGGCCGCGGCCAGCCACCGCCACACCGTGCGCTCCGACACCCCCAGCGCGTCCGCAGCCACCCGTACATGGCCTGCCGTCAGCTCTTTCCCGGCCCGCAGGGCGAGCAGCCGCCGCACGGCAGGACCACGCAGCGCCGTCCTCGACGCCGCAGGCAGTCCGCCGCCTGCGCGGACCGCGTCACCGTCCTTCATGCCAGCCTCCCCTCACACGGGTGGAACGTCGTCTATCGCCAAGTGCCGGGAGCATGCGATCGCCCTCCCGTCCACACGGGAGCGCTCCGGTCACAGGGGCGGCGCGACCCGCTGGAACAACCGCCCCAGCAAAGCCCGGTCAACGGATACGTCAGCGGTGGTGAGCAGCGTGTTCTGCAGGTGCGCGGTCAAAGCGGCCCACGTGCGGAACGTGCCGTACGCGCACGACTGGTCGATCCACGTCAGATCCGGGGCCGGGACGGTGCGCCACAGCGGATGAAATGCTGTCACCACGGGCGTCGCTTCGGCTGTGTCCAGGCGTGGGACTTCCTGCCACGCGACGATGCGCGATGCCAGCTGCGGAAGCCGGGGCACCGCCCGCTCGGTGCCCGCCCCACACAGCACCAGCGTGATCCGCGTGCCGGGGTGATCCCACAGGCTCTGCAAGTACTCCAAGCACGGCGCAGGCAGGCGCTGAGCCTCATCGACCACCAGCATCCGCGCCTCGCCCAGAGCCCCCGCGACCGCTGTGTCGGCCAGCGCCGACGTATGCGGGAACCGGCCCGGCAGCGCCAGAGCGTCGAACACCGCCCGTCGCATGCCGGCCACCGACGGGCGCACCGGCACCGGCACCCACGTCACCTTCCAGCCCGGAGGCACTGTGTGGAGCGCCATCCGCACGGCGACGGTCTTACCCCGGCCCGGGTCGCCGAACACACACACCGCGCCCTGGACCGCCATCGCCTGCCCGACCGCCTCGGCCACCGCCCCCACCGACGACGTCCGCACCAGCCGCGCGCCCGCTGGCAACGCCACACCCTCCAGCGCTCCGCCCTCCCCCACCAGCAAGCCCCTGGTCGCCTCTGATACGAGACGCGGCGGCCGTGGCGCAGACGTCTTCGCTGCGCCGCCCTCCCGCGGCCCGGCCAGAGCGAGGTCAGCCAGCGCCCGCCTCGTCTGCTGCTCCTGGTGCTCCCGCCGCACCACCGCACGGTCCGGCAGGGCCCTGCCGGCCTGAAGGTCCCGGCGCACCACCCGGTGCAACGACGCCAGCGAGGGCACCTCTCCCCCGGCATCCTTCAGATGCCGGTGCAGCGCCGCCACGTTCCCGCCCGCCTGCGCCAGCACCTCCCACGCCTGATCGGACAACTCCAACCGAGACCGACGCCGGGGCTCCACGCGGCCCTCGGTCCGCGCCGCCTCCAGCCAGCGCCACACCGTCCGCGCATTCACCCCACCGACCTGCGCGCCCGCACGCACATGCGCCGTGGTCAACGCCCCGGCCGCATCCAGCTTCAGCAGCCGCGCCACCAGCACCGGCCTGGACACCCTCAACCCCGCCGTGATCTCACCCCACGCGCCCGGCTCCCCCACCTCGCCCCCTTCTCCCGACGGACACCGACACCGACACCGACCACGGTTCAGCCGCTCAGCCCTCGGAAGGATCAGAAGTGCCGTTTCCGAGACAGCGGAGCGCAGTGGGGTGTACCGGCCTGTGACAGCCGTGCCCACTGCAGATACCGCTCTACGGCAGTGGCCCCGCCCGCCCTCAGCACCCGACCAGCGGAAACAGCCCGGCCTGACATACCGTCACTGACACCCACCCACCGACACCCAACCGGCACATCGCACTGAAGAGGTTCACCGAGCGTGAGCACCACGCGCTCGTCCCTTACGAACACCGCGAGGGCGGGACACCGCTGGGGGCCTGGGTCGCCGAACAGCGCCGCGCGTACGGGGCCGGGCAGCTGACAGGCAAGCGCGCCGAGCGGCTGGAGCAGCTGGGGATGGTGTGGTCCGTCGCCGACGAACGCTTCGAGGAGAACCTCGCCGCCTGCCGCACCTACTACGACCAGCACTGGACCCTCTGCGCCCCCAGGACAGCCGCGGCCCTCGGCAGACCCATCGGGCAGTTTCTGGCGAACCTGCGCCGCCCCGGAGCCCTCGACGGACACCCCGGGCGGGCCGCCGCCCTCGCAGCCATCGATCCCGACTGGAACCCCGACTGGCCCACCACCTGGCAACGCCACTACGCCGCCCTGCGCGAGCTGGTGCGCGACGAGGGCGTGGACGGCGACCGGCCGGACATCCTGCCGGGACTCACCATTCACGGCATGGACATCGGACGGTGGCACGCACGGCAGCGCCAGCCCGCGGTCTGGGCGCAGCTCACGGAAGGACAGCGCGAACGCCTGGAACAGCTCGGCGTACAACCCCACCCCCACACCGCAGACACCGCAACGGCCCGGGGCGCCGCGGGCGGGGGTGCGGGGGCCGGGACGCAGCATGGGGTGACGGGCGGGAAAGGCCCGGACGCCTTCCAGAAGGCCATAGCAGCCCTCGCCCAGTACCAGGCCCGGGAAGGACACCTGAAGGTCCCCAGAGGGCATGTGGAGGTTCTGGCGGCCGGGTGGGGGCCGGACCGGGACGGAGAGGCCGGGGTCGAGGTCCGCCTCGGGGTATTCCTGAGTAACAGCAAGAGCCGACGGGCGAAGCTCAGCCCCGAACGCCTCGGAATGCTCGCCCGGCTCGGACTCCATTGGGTCGAGGAGTAGGGCCGGGGTGGTGGCTCCGGGGCGCGGGGCGGGAGACCGGTGGTGGGGCGCGGCACGGGCTTGCTCTCGCGGTGGTGCCGTTGGGGATTTCTCACCGTCGTGACAGTGGGGCCGCCCCGGTGAGAGGGGGCTGAGCGGCCGGGATGTCGCGGTCACTGTCACGGGGTGAGAGATCGGCGTGCGTCCGGGTGCGGTAACGGATTAGCAGCGAATGGCACAAAACAATCGAACCTGGCCAAATGCGGGCCCGGCGGTTCGACAGCTGAAGCCCAGCGCAGCGCGACGGCCCCGGTCGCCGCGGCCCGGCGGCGGCGCTGGAGGCACGCAAGCTCGATCCGGACCAGCACGTCGTCCACGGCGGCGTCGGGCTTGGGGAACGCGCGGCGGTCCAGCTCCCGCATCACGGCGACCTGCCGCTCCCCGCCTCCGCGATGGCCGGATCCACCCGCGACGGTGGCGCCGCCTCCTGGTGCGCGTCGAAGTGGCTGGCCCGGGCCCGGCCGGGCCGTTGCGGAGTACCCGGGCGGCTCCCCGGGTCATACTGGGGGTATGAGTGTGCAGCCCTTTCCGGACGCGTTCGACCTCTTGTGCGCGCAGTACGCACAGCGGATGCCGGTGTCTCTGGAGGATCTGGCCGGCCCCACCGAGGGAACGGTCGACCTGCCGCTGCACGTGGTCTGGTCGGGCCGCCGCTCCTACGGGCTGGAACAGCCGCGCTCCCGGATGGGCCTGTACCGCACCGTCCTGGCCGAGGGACAGCGCCAGGACCTGATCGAGTTCCTGAACCGGGACCTGCTCATCGCGCAGTGGCCGGTGCTACGGACGCTGATCAGCCGCCCGATCAGGGACGTATGGGAAGCCGCTTTTCCCGAACTCACCTCCGTGACGGCCACGACCGCCGCGTGAACCTGACAGAACTGCACCGGCGGCTTTTGGCCGACGTGCTCACGATCGGTGCGCCGTACCCGCTTGTGATCACCGGCGGCTACGCCGTGCAGGCCCACGGTCTGGTCGACCGGTTCTCGCAGGACCTGGACGTCGCCACCGAGAACCCGGCACCTGTCGACGAGATCGTCCGTACGGTCGGCGACGGTCTGGCCGAGCGTGGCTGGGGCGTCCGGCACATCGAGTCCAGCCCGCTGTCGGGCCGGCTCATCGTCACCGACCGCGCCACCGGCGAGGAATGCGAGGTCGATGTTCTCAAGGAAGCCTTCTGGGCCCCGCCGACGGTCACCGAGTACGGTCCCGTTCTCGCCCTGGAAGACGTGATCGGCACCAAGGTCCGCGCGCTCGCCGACCGCGGCGCGGTCCGCGACCTCATCGACGTACACGCCGCGATGCGGCACCGCTCCACTGCAGAGCTGGAGAACCTCGGCCGCCGTCATGCCCGCTTCGAATTCAGCCTCCACGACCTGCGCGACCGGCTCCAGGGAGCCGAGTGGTGGGACGACCAGGACATCGCCGACTACGGTCTGGACCCTGAACAAGTAGCGGGCCTGCGCGCATGGGCACTGGCCTGGGCCACTGATCTCGACACCCGCCTCCACCAGGACGGCGACGACGCCGGTTAACGAACCCCGCGCCTCCCTCACACCCTCGGCTTCCGGGCAGGGGCACCGTGGCCAGGTGACCGCAGCTCGGGAACGCCGGCCCGCACCGCGCCGCCAACCGGGCCAAGGAACCGGTAGCGATGGCTCCCCGTTACCGAGCGAACTCAAGAACAGCCAGCCGGTGGGGATGGTGGGGTTCAGGCCCCGGTACCGCCAGGCGCGCTGCCGGTGCCGGGCTGGTGGCGACGCCCTACGACACCGAAGTGCCGGTCGGGGTCGTGAACTATCCCCTCGGGCGCTGGGAAGCGCAGCAGCGGCGCGCGGCCCGAACCGGGGATCTGGAGGAGCGGCGCCGGCTGCTGCTGGACGAGGAGGGGATGGTGTGGGAGCCAGGCGACGAGGCGTGGGAGACCAAGCTCGCCTTCTTCCGCTCCTACCACCGCGCCCACGGGCATCTCGCTCCACGGCAGGACGCGGTCTGGGGCGAGACCGAGGCGGAGGCGCAGCCGGTTGGCCGGCATATGGCCAACCTCCGGCGCAAAGGCGGGCTGGGGAAGGACGTCGAGCGGGCCGAGGCCAGGGCGGCGCAGATGACGGCGATCGACCCCGACTGGGCGTGCCTGTGGCCGCTCGACTGGCAACGCCACTACGCCGTGCTCCGCGACCTGGCCGCCGAGGAGCCGGGCGGAGTGCTCCCGTTCATCGAGCCCGGCGTGCTGTTCGAAGGCGACGACCTGGGGGCGTGGGTAGCCAGGCAGCAGACGCCGGCCACCTGGAAGCTGCTCACCGACGAACAGCGGGAACGCCTGACCGGTCTCGGTATCGCACCGGTCGCGCAGCCAGCACCGGCCCCGGCCGGGAAGACGGATGCCGGGGTGGAGAAGCTGTCGGCGCCGTTCCAGCGCGGTGTCGCCGCCTTCGCCCAGTACATCGCGAGGGAGGGCAAGACCACCGTCCCCCGACCTCACACCGAGCGGGTCGTCATCGACGGGGCCGAGCACACGGTGAAGCTCGGTGCGTTCGCCACCAACACCAAGCAGCGGCGGGAGCGGCTCACCGACCACCAGCGGACCGTTCTCCGGGAGGCAGGAGTCGAATGGGCGTGACACCACCCTCAGCCGGTCGTTGAACACGTCGGTCAAGCGAAGTGCACCACCAGGCCCCGGGCAGCAACCGCCCGGGGCCTGGTCGTTCACCGATCAGCCGGAGCAAGGGGCGCGGCCGCGGTGGTGCAGTGCTCGTCGCCGCGTCACCGCGCCCGGTCCTGATCTACACCACCGCGTACGCCTCGCCGGTCGCCGCGTACACCACGCTCGTCATCACGCGCCCGACCGCCTCCGCCTCATCCTGGTTCAGGGCGACGCGGTCCCCGCCCCCGGCGCGGCGCAGCACCGCGGACAGCAGCTCGTGGTCGGCGGCGCCGCGCGGGCCCTCGAAGGGCGAGTGCAGCACGGGCGACAGCGCCTGTCGCGCGCACCCGGCGACGTCGGCCGCGTCTATACCCGTATGAGTAGGCTGGGCTGGTGTCTGAACTCCTGGCGTTGCACGACTACTTCGTCCGCTGTGTGGAGAGGTCCGACAAAGTCGGCTTCTCGCTCCGGGACGGCAGGGAGTTCCTCGGCTGGGTGGTTGAGGCGGAGGAGGGCCGGATCCTTGTCTCCTGGGCGCCGGGCCCCTTTGACGACCCGGTCGACGACGGCGACGGGGAAAGTGGCGACGAGTGGGTGACGTTCACATCGATCCGCCCCGGCACGGTCGGGCACTATGACTGGACGGTCCGCCGCTGGGTGAGCATGCTCGGCTGAACCGCCCGGCTCGGCAGGGGGTTGCGGAGTGTCAGGAACAGCGGGTCCTCCAGCTCCAGCAGACCGTCGAGGGCGTCGGGTACGACGGGCAGCAGCAGGGTGCGGGTGGAAGGCATCGGTCCCTCTCGGGTCAGCGGACGGTGACGGGACGTCACCGGCGCGCCCAGCCTCCCACCCGCCAACTGCCGGCTGTTCGCCTTTCGGCGAAGTCGTTCCCCGCCCGCCGCCTCGCCGACGACCTCACACTTCCTCAGCTGAAGTCGAGGGTCTCCTGCGCGGGGCTGGACCGAGGTGGCGGGGGTGCGCCGTTCTGGCGGGCGGCCTTCCAGCGCTCGGTCAGTTCTTCCTTCCAGCCCTTGGGCGGGGGCCAGGGGATGCCCCAGGCGGCGAGCTGGTCGCGCTTCCAGCCGCCGGCGGGCGTGCGGGCGGCTTCGATCTCTTCGGGTGAGGGCGGTTCGGGCATGTGTGGTGAACGAGCGTCGTGCAGCAGTTGCTCCCCGGCCTCGGTGTGGAAGAGGGAGAGGGCGGATTCCTTCTCCAGGGGGATCCATTCCTTGGGCACCGGGGTGTCCGCGGTTGTCGGTTGCTCGGTTCCGACGGGGGCGAAGAACGCCTTGCCGCTGTACTCCAGCGTCGTCGTCTCCAGCGTGACCCGCTCCGTCAGGACCTCCGGTCGCAGGGGCAGAACCCCGGCCTTGTTCAGGGTTCGGATGTAGTTCAGGAGCTCGGTCGTTCCGACCATGGTCCAGGCGACGAGCGGCACGGCGGCACGGAATCGCTCGCCCAGTCCGAACGGGTCGCCTTCCCGGCGTCGTGCCGTGTCGTGGTGCACCACATCGCCGTAGATCCAGGCCATGGCCAGCTTGTGGCGGTCGAGGGCATGGCTCTCGCCGGTTTCCATGTGGCTGATCATGACCGTGTACCCGGCTTCCTCCGCCGTGGCCGGGGCTGTCCGCTTACGCCACTCAGCTCGTGTGGCCTTCACCCACTCGGTATCCCGCGGCGAGTCACGGCAGAAGTAGCCCACTGCCTTCAGCGCCTTCCCGTAGAAGCACGGGTCGCCTTCCAGCAGGATCGGCCTGATCCGGGCAGCAGCGGACTCGACGACCTCCTCGTCCGGGAACTCCTGCCGGACCCGCACCTCCCCGTTTTCCAGGCCCAGAACGCTCATCCGTATACGGGTCAGATCCACCAGCGCGTCCCAGTCCGAGGCGCGGCTGAATTGTTCGAGCGGAACATCGGACCGCCGGAGGTCGCACGGCGTCTGCGGGTGAGCCGGAAGTCGGCCTACCGGTGGTACGAGTTGTGGCGGGATGGTGGTGTGCGGGCTCTGGTCTCGCGCGGCCCGAGTGGATCGCGGTGCCGTCTGTCGCCGCGCTGTCTGGAGCAACTGGCCGCGTACCTCGACGAGGGGCCTCCCGCGCATGGCTGGGTGGAGGACCAGGTGTGGACCGCCGCCCACCCGGCCAAGATCACCCGACCAGGTATCCCGTTCGATCAGAACCGCCCTCATGATCGATAGAGATACGGCTTCTCACTCAGCACAGGCGGCACAATCCCAGCTCAAACAGCCTGGCCTGCCCACTCGAACCGCTCAACCGGCCTCTCAACCAATCAGCAACACTCCAGACCAGCCAGCTCCCGGTACACCAACAAACCCCCCTCCGAGCGTCACCCGTCAGGGGCAGAGCGCGGATGTCACGCCCAGGGCCGCGCGGACCCAGGTGGCGCTGTCGGTGGGGGGCAGACCGAGGACGTGTTGCTGGGAGAGTCCGCGCAGAAGGGCGCTGAGAGTGGCGGCGAGTCGGGCCGCGTCGTCGGGGGGGAGCGGGCCGGAGGGTGTGGCGCGGCCGGCCAACAGCCGGACCAGCCTCTGCTGGGGCTCGTCGACGCTGTCGTGGAAGCTGGTGCCCGAGCTGCCGTCCCCCTGCAGGGCGAGGCCCAACGCCTCGGACTCGATCCGCAGCGCGCGCCAGCCGTCGACGCCGTCGACGCTCTCGAAGTAAGCGCGGGTGTACGCCTCCACGGCGCGCTCCAGCGACAGTTCCGGGGCGTCGCCGAGAAACGCCGTCGCCGCCTTGATGCCGCCGAGCTGGCTGTCGATGACCGCGTACAGCAGACCCTGCTTGGACCCGAAGATGGAGTAGATCGCGCCGGTCGTCAGATCGGCCTTGCGGGCGATCGCCTCGATGCCGACCGCGTGGTATCCGTGCTCGACGAACAATTGCTCCGCGGCCTTGATGAGCGCCTCTTCGTTGCGCTTCCGCGCCGCGGCCCGCCTGCCCGCCATTCCGCGCCTCCCTCGGATGTCTCCCGCTGTCGTGCCATTGTGCCCGCCGGAACCATTCCATAGAGTCACTATTACTGTAGCAACTCTACCGAATGGGGAGGCCCCGTGCCCATCGACATCCCCGCGACCATCGCGGCGATCCCATCCATCGACCGGTTCCCGAGCGTCGACGAGATGCAGGCCGAGCTGGACCGGCTCGCGGCCGGGTACCCGGAGCTGGTCGAGATCCGGCGGATCGGCACCTCACGGCAGGGCGAGCCGATCCGGATGCTCTCCATCGGCAGCGGCGAGCGGAACGTCCTGGTCTTCGGCGGACCGCACCCCAATGAGCCCGTCGGCGCGCTCACCGTCCGCGAGCTGGGGCGCGCCCTGTGCGCCGACGACGCTCTGCGGAAGGATCTGGGGTGTCGCTGGCACTTCGTCCCGTGTGTCGACCCGGACGGCGCACGGCTGAACGAGGGCTGGTACGCCCGCCCGGACAGCCGGGAGCGCTACGGCCGGGAGTTCTACCGGCCCGCCGGTGACGAGCAGGTCGAGTGGACCTTCCCGCATCTGAGCGGCCCGGGGTACTTCGACCGGATGCTGCCCGAGACCGTCGCGCTGACCCGCGTGATCGACGAGCTGAAGCCCGCCGTGATGTGCTCCCTCCACAACGGCGAGTACGGAGGCGTCTTCCACTACGTCAGCACCGCCGACCCCGACCTCGCCGCCCGTCTCGCCGCCGTACCGGGGTACGAGGACCTGCCGCTGCACAAGGCCGTCTGGGAGATCCCCGCGAGCAACCTCATCACCCCGGGCGTCATCCTCGCCCCCGGCATCGCGGAGACCACGGCGGCGATGCCCGCCGGGGTGGAAGCGGCGACGGGCGCGAGCAGCATGGACTACGCCGCCCCTTACGGCACGGTCTCCGTCATCACCGAAGTCCCCTACTGGGAGGACGAGTCCGCCGCCGACACCTCCCCGTGCGGACGCACCTTCGGAGAGATCGTCGGTGAGATCATCACGGCTTGCGAGGAGACGGCACAGCAGCTGACCGGTCTGATCGAGGACGCTGGCAACGACCTGACGCTCGACACCCCCTTCCGGCGTGCCTTTCAGGACGGCCTGCGCGGGCTGGCCGAAATGTCCTCCAGCTGGCGTGCCCTCCTGTCGGACGCCGACGCGGCGGGGCGGTCCGCGACCGTGTCGGAGGAGTTCTCGTTCCGCATGCTGCCCCACATGCTGCGCGTCCGCTACGGCGGGACCGCGCTGCGGCTGTTCGGCGCGGAGACCGGCGCGGGCAATGTCCGTGCCGGAGTGCGCCGGGGTCTCGCCGAGGCCGAGCGGCTCTTCACGGGGTGGCTGACGGAGGCCGACACCGCACTGCCGGGCAAGCGCGTCGACATCCGCCGGGTGGTCGCGGTGCAGGTCGGGTCGGCGCTCGCCGCCGCGGAGTTCGTACGCGACAGGGACGCCGGACCCGCCTAGCCCCCGGCCCTCGTACCACCGGCCGCAGTGGAGTTCGTACGCGACAGGGACGCCGGACCCGCCTGGAATGCGCCCGCCCGCACCGGGACACCCGACCCCCTGGAACCCGGCCTCCTCCCTCTCATCCTCCCCCCAGCGCCACCGCAGAGTTCGTACGCGACCGAGCGGCCGGGATCCGGCTGGATCCTGGCGGACCTCACCCCCACGGCCACCACGGAACTCGTACGACCGGGCCGCCGGATCCCGCTGGATCCCGACTGCTCCCCGGTCCCCTTCGCCCCCGCCTTTCCTCGCTTCCCATCGGGGCCGCCGTCCCCGAAAATCCGGAGGTCAGCCGTGCAGGACACCCCTTCTCCCAGCCGCGCCCCCATCGTCGTACTCGTCGGCGCGGTCGTCGGCTTCACGCTGATGGAAAGCCTGATGGCACCCGCTCTGCCCCTCATCCAGCGCGGGGTGGGCGCCTCCCTGGCGTCGATCGCCTGGATCTTCACCGGGGTCCTTCTCGTGGGCGCCGTCAGCGTCCCCGTCGTCGCCCGGCTCGCCGACATCCGCGACAAGAGACCCCTGTTCATCGGGGTCGTGACCATCGCCGCCGTGGGCGTCCTCGTCGCCGCCCTCGCAGAATCGGTTCTTCAGCTCACCGTCGGTCACGCCCTCCAGGGCATCGGGCTCGGCCTGATCCCCCTGAGCGTGGCGATCATCCGGGACACCCAGCCCGAGAGCCGCGTCCGCAGTGCCAACGGGCTCATCATCGGATCCTCCGCGCTGGCGACGGTGGCGGGACTGCTCATCGCCGGTCCCCTGCTCGAACGGCTCCACTACAGCTGGCTGTACTGGCTCACCCTCGCCCTGCTGGCCCCGATCGCCCTCTGCTCCTGGTGGGTCCTGCCATCCTGCCCACCGGTGAACCGGGACGGCCGCCTCGACGTCCCCGGGGCCGTCCTGCTGGCCGGTTCGCTGACGGCACTGCTCATCGGCGTGACCAAAGCGGCGTCCTGGGGCTGGACCTCACCCGCGTTCCTCGGTCTGGAGGCGCTCGCCGTTCTGGGACTGATCGCGTTCTGTGTCGTCGAGTCGCGCACCGAGCACCCCCTGGTCCGGCTGCGGCTGGGCGGCCGTCCGGTCGCCGTCGTCTGTCTGGTGTCGTTCGTCATCGGGTACGTCGTCTCGGCCATCAACATCGCCATGCCCACCATCGTCGACGCACCGCGCATCACCGGATACGGCCTGGAGGGGGATGCCACCACCGCCGGGCTGCTGCTCCTTCCTCTGGGCATCGCGGGCCTTCTCGCCGCACCCCTGACCGGCTGGCTGGAACGGCTGCTGGGGGCCCGGGGTGTGATGGCACTGGCCGGTATCGCCATCGCCGGTTCGTGCGTGGCCCTGTTCTTCGCCCGTCAGGGGGCCGCCGCGCTGGCGGTGTCCTCGGGACTGATGGGCATCGGCATCGGCTGGGGCCTGACCCAGGCGATGAACACCGTGGCCACGGAGATCCCCGTGGAGCGGGTCGCGAGCGTCACCGGGCTCGCCTTCGTCCTCAAGAGCGTCGGCGGCACGCTCGGCGGACAGATCAGCGCGAGTGTGCTCGCCGGGAAGCCCATGGCGGAGCTGCCGCTGCCGTCCTGGTCCGGGTTCACCACGGTGTTCTGGATCGCAACGGCGGTGGGAGTGATCGCGGTGGGCCTGAGCGCGTTGCTGCCGCCGGCCGCGCACCCGGCCACCGTCCCGGCGAAGGTCGCCGACTCCGTGGCCTGATCTCGGCGCACGCCCCGGCCCGGGGGCGGCGGTGCCCTTGCGGGTACCGCCGCCCCCCGGGCTCTTGCGTACCTCGGGCACAGGGGTCGGCTTCGCGGGCCCCTGCTCCCCGAGCGCGTCGTACGGCCCGGCGCCCCGAGCGCACCCACGTGGTCCGGGGCGGAGCCCCAGGCGCAGACACCCACGCCGGTCCGGGACCCGAGGCCATAGGGCGCTTGAGGCCCGGCGCCTCGAAGGGTGCGGGTTCGGGGGTCCTCCGGGCTCGACTCCTCGGGGTCGGCGGCATACAGGCGCTTGTCGTTGATTGCCCGGGTCTTGCCGCCAATCCCCTGCGGGGACGACCCTGCACACCCCCGACCGGGCCCACCGGCCCCTTGGCCCGGCCCCATCCTTGTGCACCGAACCTCGACCCTCGCGGCGGAGGCCGGCAGTCGCAACGGCGCCTTCAACCTGGGGCTGCTGCTCGCCCGGGAGGGCAGCGAGCCCGAGGCCGCACTGTGGTGGAAGCACGCCGCCCGCGCCGGGCACGGGCGGGCCGCCCTGCGGCTGGCGCTGCTGCACGCACGGCGCGAAGAGTTGGCCGAAGGCCAGCGGTGGGCCGACCTCGCGGTGTCCCTCGGACCCGGGGAAGTCGCCGCGCGCGCCGCCCGGTTGAGGGACGCGCTGGGCGAGGAACTCTCCGCCTGACACCGTGCGGTGCCGACTCCTGGGCCAAGTCGGAAATTGACGATCCGTCATTCCAGAAAAAAGGGGTGCCCGCGATAACTGTGGCGCACCTCACGGGGGTTAACCTGGCGGCTGGATATCGCCCGTACGGGTGGCACAGGGACGGAGAGTCGCGGTGGCGGAGGAAATCGACACGAGCAAGCCCAGTATCGCGCGGGTGTACGACGCGGTCCTCGGCGGCAAGGACAACTACGAGGTCGACCGCGTGGTTGCCGAAGGGGTCAAGCAGACGGTGCCGCACATCGGGGACGTGGGGTGGTTCAACCGGGCCGTGCTCGGCCGGGCGGTCAGCCACCTGGCGTCCGAGGTGGGGATCAAGCAGTTCATCGACCTCGGTGCCGGGCTCCCCACGCTGGAGAACACCCACCACGTGGCCCAGCGCGTCAACCCCGACGCCCGTGTCGTCTACGTCGACAACGATCCGATCGTCCTCGCCCACGGGCACGCCCGCTTGGGGGAGAACGCGAATACCGGCGTCTCCAACGCGGACCTGCGCGACCCGCGGACCGTGCTCCAGGAACCCGCCGTCAAGCGGCTGATCAACTTCGACGAGCCGGTCGGCGTGCTGCTCGTCGGCGTCCTCCACCACTTGCACGACAACGAGGACCCCAAGGGCATCGTCGACGCGTACATGTCCCACGTGCCCTCGGGCAGCCACCTCGTGATCACGGCGTTCTGCGACACCGGACCGGAGGCCCGGGCCGTCGAGCAGACGATGCTGCACCTCCTCGGTACGGGGCGCTTCCGCACCACCGAGGAGATCACCGCGTACTTCGACGGGTACGAGCTGTTGGACCCCGGTGTGGTGTCCCTGCCGTTGTGGCGTCCGACGGAGCCGGTCGAGGAGCCGTTGAACGTCGCGCAGCGACTGATGGCCGGGGGGGTGGCGCGCAAGCGCTGAGCGTTTTCAGAGTGGCCACCGATGGGGTGACGGTGGCGAGGCCGCAACGCACGAGGCACCCGTGCTGTCAAGGGAGATGTTCGAAGTCTCAACTCGTCAGCGCAGGTGCCTCATTGGTCCCATATCCTGCCGCACTCGACCTGCCCCATGGGCTGGTCGAGTGGGTCACCATGCTCATCGTCACCCGCGAGGGTGACCGCCGCTGCAAACTTCCGCCGCATCAACGTGCGCTCGTCGCTCTGGTGTACCTGCGCAAGCATGAGAGCCTGGCCCAGATCGCCGCCGGCTTCGGCATATCGGTCGGTACCGCCCACGCCTACACCACCGCGGTGATCGACCTTCTGGCCTTCCGGGCACCGGGCCTGCTGTGCGACATCCCGTGAGTTCCCCTGAGCCCTGCTGAGCCCTTGTCCCCGTGGCCAGGGTGTTCTGTCTCGTTGGGGGTGTTCTTCGAGCCGTGACGTAACTTCAGGATTCTCGAAGCGTTCTCACTTCGTCCGATGGATCTGTGATCGGGGTGAAGGCGAGGAGGCTCGGGTTGGCGCTGGCAGCCGTACGCGACCTACGTGAGTTCCGCGACCCGGTCTCGGCGGAGGAACTGGAGCAGTTCGAGACCGACGTGCTTGCCGGGTTCGTTCTCACGAGGGCTTCGGCGGGGCCGGCGGACGGCACCATCCGAGGAGACGTCGGGCACCTGGAACCAGATGCGGGCCTGGTTCGGCCGGCCGCTGTGGGATATGGAGCCGGCCGACGCCGACGGGTACTTCGGGAAGGTGCTGCGGGGCTCGCCGAGCGGTACCCGGCTGGCCCGCGCGCAGGCGCTGACCACGTACTTCCTGTTCTTGGAACTACGGCACAAGGTCGAGATCCACCGGATGACCGGGCGGGTCGTCGAGTGTCCGATCGATGAGATGAACCGGCCGAGGGGAGCCAAGGACGCGGGCTTTGCGGATCCCGCCGACCGAGCCGGAGATCAAGACGCTGTTCACCGGCTGGGGCGGCGAGCTGGCGACCTGCCGCAAGTTCGCCCCGACCGCGCGGAACTACACCGCGTCGAAGCTGATGTCGCAGGTCGGACTCAGGGTGAGCGAGGCATGCAAGCTCGACCTGGCCGACATCAAGTGGGAGCTGGGCCGCTTCGGCAAGCTCCATGTGCGTCACGGCAAGGGCGCCCGTGGCTCGGGCCCGCGTGAGCGGATGGTGCCGCTGATCAACGGTGCCGACCGCACGCTGCGGTGGTTCATCGAGGACGTCTGGGGCCAGTTCGACGACGATCACACCCGGCCCGGGGCCCCGCTGTTTCCTTCCGAGCGCAAGAACACCGACGGCTCATCGCGCCGAGTCGGCGACGACGCCTTGCGCAACGGTCTGGCCACCGCGGCGGAAGCCCATCTGCCCAGCTGGGCCGACACGCTCACGCCGCACGTCCTGCGGCACTTCTGTGCGTCCGAGCTCTACCTCGGAGGGCTTGATCTGCTCGGGATCCAGGAGGTCCTCGGACATTCCTGGATCGCCACCACGATGCGGTACATCCACGTCCAGCAGACCCGGGTCGAGGACGCCTGGGTGTCCGGGCAGCAGCGGGCCGCGAAGCGGCTGGAAGGATTGATGGGATGAAGTGGAACCTGAGGCTGACCGCCGCGAACAAGGGGATCTGGAAGGCGTCCGAGCTCCAGCGGAGCCTGGCCGAGCACGGCTTGGTGATCTCAGCCGGGAAGATGTCCGGCCTGTGGTCCGGGCAGCCGGTCTCCCTCAAGCTGGAGGACCTGGACGTGATCTGCGTCGTGCTCGGCTGCGAGATCGGCGATCTGCTGATTCCCGAACCCGGGAAGGTCAGCCGCCCAGGTCAGCAGGCCGGAGCCCAGGAGGCCACGACCGGCTCGATGGTGGCCCCCGCCGTCGTGCCCAAGCGCCGTGACGGCCGCTCCCTGCCGCCGATGTGACCCGGTCAACATCACCATGGGAAAGATCAGCGAGAACAAGCCGGCGGCCTCCTGCTCGGGCTGTTTCGCCTGGGGGCAGCTTCCCGGTCGGTTCTGCCGCGGCTGCTACACCTACGGCCAGCAACACACCACCGGTGAGTGCGTCGGCTGCCGACGACAGGTCCCGGTCGATGACAAACACGGCTACTGCCGTCTCTGCCGGGCTCAGGCGACCTGGGCGATCAAGGCCAGCGGCAAGGCTTCGGTGATCGAGCCTTACCTACGGCGGGTGACCTGCCAGCAGCTGTTCTTCGCGAACCTCCAGCGGCCCAAGAACGGCGGGCCGCGGGTCGGCAAGCAGGGTCGGCGCGTCCTGGAGCGACCACCGGTTCCCGAACCGCACCGCGTGATCACCATGTCAACGCAACTGGCGCTGTTCACCGCCACTCGGGACTTCCGCCGGTTCGACCGGGAACTCCACGCAGACCTCGCCAACCCCTGGTTGGTCCGGGCCCGGCAGGCAGCCCAGGCCCTTGGAGAGGCCCGCGGCTGGAGCCGCTGGATCACCAGCGACGTGAACCGAGCCCTGGTCATCGTGCTGTCCGGCTTCCGCGAAGGTGAGTCGATCCGGTACTCCGAGCTCTTCCCGGCCCTAGGGAGCGTATTGCGTCTTGATCAATCTGCGGGATCTGCCTTCGCGGCAGGGTCTGGACGGGTAGACCTTCTTGGGTGACGCGAGTGCAAC
>NZ_JBIALS010000053.1:0-36947 GCF_042873655.1 Streptomyces sp. NPDC004609
ACGAGGGCGACCCTCCGCCTTGCGATTGCACGCACCGGACGCCGCAGGCCCCGCCCTCCGGGCGGACGGCGCTACTTTCGATACACGCCCTAGTCGGTCCGGGACCTCGTGTCACCCGGTTCCGGTCAGGGGCTCGGCCCGGGCGGGCGACGGCGGGTGGGCGCGGTCGTGTGCATCCGTGGCCCGCGCGGGTCCCGGGCCCGGTTGATTCGACCGCGGACGGGGAACGAGCCGTCCCGCGCCGGTGATCTTGTCGTCGAAGCGGCCGGTGGCGGCCCGGCACCTTTCCGTCGGCCATGACCGACGCGGTCCGGGCCCCGGCCGGAGCCCGGGGCTCCGCAACACCGGCGCGGACACGACGGACGGGACGGACACGGACGGGACCGAGGCCCCACCTCGGGCGCTCCGGGCCCCTGCGCCCAGGCACCCCACCCCCGGGCGCCGGGAGGCACGGACCTTCGTCGCGCGAGGCCCCTCCGGGCCGGCGGTCAGGGCGCGCGCAGGGCGTGTACCGCGAGGCGGGCCGCCGTACCGATCGCCGCGTCGGCGGCGGGCTGGCGGGCCGCCGGGCGGGCGGAGCGGGTGAAGACGGCCACCGCGTACCGGCCCCCGTCGGGGTACTCGACCATTCCGGCCTCGTTGCGCAGCGTCGGCAGGGTGCCGGTCTTGCCGTAGACCCGGACGTCGTCGTACGGGAACCCGGACGTGAGCCGGTGCGGCCACACCTGGAGCCCGAGGACCGCGCGCAGTTCCCGCGCCCGCTCGGGCGAGCACGCCTCGTCGCGCCAGAGTGCCGCGAGCAGCCGGGTCATCTCCCGTGGGGTGCTGCGGTTGGCGCGGGCCGGGTCGAGGACCCGCAGCCGGGCCAGGAGCGCCGGATCGGACGCCAGCCGGGCGGTGTCGCCGCCGGAGTCCTCGTCGACGGCCGCGATGAGGTCGCGCATGGTGTGCACCGCGACGGTCCGGCGCAGCCCGAGGGCACGCATGGCGTCGTTGACCTCGGTGAGCCCGACACGGTCGAGGAGCAGGTCGGCCGACGCGTTGTCGCTCACCGTCAGGGCCATCGCGAGCAGGTCGCGCACCGACATCCGTACCGGGCCGCGCAGCATCGACAGCCCGGTGGGGCCGGGGGTGCGGTCGCCCTGGTCCGATTCCACCTGTTCGTCGAGGTCGACGCGCCCCTCGTCGGCGAGCCGCTGCACGGTGACCGCGAGGCACAGTTTGTGGACGCTGGCTGTACTCACCGGGGTGTCCGCGCCGACGGCGACCTGGGCGCCGGTGCCGAGATCGAGCGCGTGCATCCAGCCGGTGACCCCGGCGTCGGTGAACACGGCCCGGATACGGGACCGGACACCGCCCGCACCGCCGCCCGCGCCCCGGTGGGCCGCCTCCGCCGTGTTCATACCGTGTATCCGTAGGCGGGGCCGGGCAGGGCGGTCCGCCGGGCCGCAGCCGTCTCCATCACCGGGACCATTCCTCCTCGTTCGATGAGGACACTCTTCGCCACCTCGGCGAACAGCCGTACCACCGGGTCGTCCTGCCGTCCGCGCAGCCAGGCCGCCGACACCTGTTCCAGCAACGGTTCGCCCTCCACGGGGTGCCACACCGTGCCCGGGGGGAGCTTGCGGTCGCGGGAGGCGAAGGTCACCGCCGTCCCGGACATGACCATGCCGTCCACGAACTCGGGGTCCTGTCCGGCGATCACGGAGCCGGGCTCGAAGCCGTGCCTCCGGCAGACCGCCAGGGTCTCCGCGTGCTGGGCGGGCGCCGAGGGCTGCGGGAACAGCACCAGATCGAGCCCGCCGAGTGAGTCCAGCCGCACCGGAGTACCCGTGCCCCCGTCCGGGCCGGGGCCGTCGGCATCCGTGGCGCCCCCGTCCGGCGGGCGGGGCAGGACCACCCCGTACGGCCGGCACAGCACCTCGCCCAGACCGAGCCCCGCCACATCCACGGGATGCCGCAGCACGCCCGCGTCGAGGGTCCCGGCGCGCAGCTCGGCGAGCTGCACCACGGCCCCCAGTTCGCGCAGGGCGAGCCGTACGCCGGGCGACCGCTCCCGGAACCCGCCGACCAGGGCCGCGACGACGGCGGCGCCCAGCTCGGGCGGCACGGCCGCGCGCAGCACTCCCGCCGCGCCGCTGCGGACCCGCGCGGCCACCCCCAGCAGCGCGTCCGCCTGGGCGATCAGGGGCCGCGCCTCGGCGAGCAGCAGCCGGCCGCCCTCGGTCAGTTCGACGCCCCGGCTGGTCCGGTCGAAGAGGCGCACGCCGAGTTCCCGCTCCAGCCGCTGGATGCGCTGCGAGAGCGACGGCTGGGCTAGACCCAGCCGTGCCGCCGCCCGTCCGAAGTGTCTTTCTTCTGTAACGGCCACGAAGTATCGGACATGCTTGACCAGGTCCACAAGCAGCAATCATAGCCATTTTCATATCGGTCCCCATGGCATAGGACTCTTGGCCCGACCGGGCCATGGCCTGCTGAGGTGACCCCATGTCCGACTACAGCGAACACACCGGCCGCGCGGGTGGCGGCTACAGCCCCGGCACCCCCTCTCCCCGGCGACGGCGGCGTCTGCTTCCCACGGTCGTCGCGCTGCTCCTGCTGTCCGGAGGCGGCGTCACCGCGTGGAGCCTGCTCGGCGAGGACGAGGGCGGTGCCGGGCCCGACGAACGGGCCGCCGCGGTCGACGGCTTCCTCGGCGCCTGGGCCGGGGGCGACGCCGCGCGGGCCGGGCGCCACACCGACGCCCCGGCCGCCGCCAGCGCCCGGCTCACCGCGCTCGCCAAGGACGTGCCCACGCGGAAGGTGTCCTTCGACCGGGGTAAGTCCACCGGCAAGGACACGTACGCCTTCCGCGCCACGTTCCACCTCAAGGGCGGCAGCACCTGGGCGTACGAGTCGTCGGCTCCCGTGGTCCGCAAGGACGGGCGCTGGGTCGTGCGCTGGAGCCCGGCCGTCATGCACCCGCGCCTCACCGACGGGAGCGCTCTCGCCCTGCGCCCGGACACCGACAACCGCGCCGACGTGCAGGCCGCCGACGGCACCCCGCTGGACGGGCTCGCCCCGGCCCTGGTGGGCAGCCCGGGCAAGAGCGGACTCCAGTACCGCTACGACCGGCAGCTCGCCGGAACCCCCGCGGACTCGGTCGCCATCGTCGGCACCACCAGCGGCAGTACCCTCGCCACCCTGCACACCGCCGAGGGCCGCCCGGGCAAGCCCGTCCGTACGACGCTGGATCCCGCGACCCAGCGGGCCGCCGAGGCCGCGCTGCGCGGGCTGAGCAAGAACGCCGCGATCGTGGCCGTCCGGCCGAGCACCGGGGAGATCCTCGCGGCGGCCGACAATCCGCCCACCGGCGAGAACCGTTCCCTGCGGGGGCGGTACGCGGCGGGCTCGGACTTCAAGGTGGTCACCGCCGCCGCGCTCATCGAGGACGGGATACGGGAGGAAACACCGATGCCCTGCCCCCGCTACGAGCGGGTGAACGGCCAGAGCTTCGAGAACCAGGACCTGTTCTTCCTGCCCCCGGGGTCGACCTTCCGGGAGGGATTCGCCCAGTCCTGCAACACCGGCATCATCGCTCTGCGCGACCGGCTGGACGACAACAGCCTGACCGAGGCCGCCGGGTGGTTCGGTATCGGCCGGGAGTGGAACGCGGGCGCGACCACGTACGACGGCTCGGTACCGCCCACCACCAGCGACAACGACAAGGCCGCCGCCATGATCGGCCAGGGCCGGGTGGAGGCGAGCCCGCTGGTGATGGCGTCGGTCGCCGCGACCGTGAAGGACGGCACCTTCCGCCAGCCGGTCCTCGTACCGGCGGCGGTGAAGAACCGCGCGAAGGCCACGGCCCCGCTCCCGGCGGCCACCGCGGCCGAACTGCGGTCCCTGATGCGGGCCGTGGTCACCGAGGGTTCCGGCGAGGCGCTGCGCGGAATGTCCGGCGAGCCGGGCGCCAAGACGGGCACCGCCGAGTACGGCACCGAGTCCCCGCCGCGCACCCACGCCTGGTTCATCGGCTTCCGCGGCGACCTCGCCTTCGCGGTCCTGATCGAGGACGGCGGATCGGGGGGCGCGGACGCGGGTCCGGTGGCCGCCGCGTTCCTCGGCGGAGTGACGGGCAACGGCTGAACCGCCGCCGAACGCGGCCCCGGACCGATCGCACCCTCGCGGGGACGGCGCCGAACGGGCCGGGACCGCGGGCGGGGGTGTTCATGTCTGTTCGACCGGTGCCGTACGCGATGCGGCGATCCGCGGCGGAGGCCGTGGCGCACCGGCCGGCCGGTGACGGAGGCGCCCCGGCGCCCCGGCACGGACGTTCACCACGGGACGGTCACGTCCGTGGGGCGGTCCGCCGTGCTCGCCCGGCGCCCGGGGGACGCGGGAGGAGCCCTGTACCCAGGGAGCCAGTGCCGAGGTCACCGCCGCCGCCAGTGCCGCGTGGCCCGCGTCGTCGGGGTGCAGTCCGTCGGCGAGGTGCCCCGGGCCGAGGACGTCGCGCCCCGGCAGGAGGGCGAGCCACCGGTCGTCGGCCATGGTGGCGCGTACGGCCCGTTCCAGCGCCGTACGCAGCTCGGCGAGCGTGGCGCCCAGCCGGTTCCGGGTGTGCTCGGCGGCCGGGCGGAGAACGGGGGAGACCACCAGGATCGGCGTGCGGGGGTGCCCCTGGCGCACCAGGGCGAGGAACGCCCGCACCGTCTCGTACAGCAGCGGGGGAGTGCTGGGGACACCCGTCCAGCAGTTGGTCCCGAAAGCGAGCGTGAGCAGGTCGGCGGGCAGTGAGGCGAGCTGTTCCGCGATCGCGGGCTCGCCGTGGGCGGAGCCCGCGTACCCCAGATTGACGGTGTCCAGCGCGAGTGAGCGGCCCACTCTGGCGGGCCAGGAGTGCGCCGGGCGCGTGGACCACCATCCTTCGGTGATCGAATCGCCGTGCACGAGCCGGCGCGGCCGGCCGGGGGCCGGGGCGACGGCACCGCCGACCCCGCGCACCCCGAGGAACAGGTGCGCCCGGGACTCCGGTGGATGAACGGTGAACACCCGGGGACTTCCGGTGAGGGATGTGAAGGCGGCCGGGACCGGAAGGCTGACGACCGCTTCCGCCGGCGGCTCGATGAACGTCTCGCCCACGAGCACATCGCCCTGCCAGAGCGCGAAACAGTCCGGCGGTGTGCCGGCGCCCGCCGAGGCGCGATAGCGGAATTCGGCCGCTCGCGCGCCCTCGGCCGTGAACTCCAGCCGTACGCCCACGGGGAGCGCGGCCCGCTCGACGACGTCCCGTGGCAGTCTGCCGAGGTCGGACGGGTCGGCGCGCACCGGCCGGCCGTCGTCGAGCCAGGCCACCCCGCGCAGAAAGGGGAGGGGATCCAGCCAGGTCACGCGAGACCTCCGAACATCGGGAACGCGGGCGCGGACGGATATGCCCGCGGCACCGTGCAGCAGGGCTGACGAAGTGTCAAGACTGTAACGAGTCTTCACAGTTCCCGGTTGTCTGCGCGAAGATTGCGGACCGGTGCCCCGTCGCGTAACTTGACTGCCCCTACCTGAGGGTAATCACCGTCTTTCAGTAGTTGTCCCACTCTGGGGAGACCATGCGCCGGCGAACACGCCGCCCCACGATCCGCGGGCGGATCGTGACTCTGACGGTCATACCCGTCATGGCCCTGCTGGCCCTGTGGACCTTCGCGATGGTGTCGTTCACCGCCGATCTGCGGGCCCTGACGCGCCTGGAGGACGTGTACGGGGACTTCGCCACCCCGATCGACACCGCCGTGGCGCAGATCCAGACCGAACGCCGTGTCTCCGCCCGGTACCTGGGCGCGGGCGCCTCCGCGGAAACCTCCGCGGTCGCCGATCTGACGAGGCAGCATCGGTCGACCGACCGTGCCGTACGGGCCCTGCGCGAGGCCGTCGACGACGACGGTGAGGACCTCTCCTCCCGCGAACGGCGGTCACTGGACGCCATGGACCGCGCCGTCGACGGGCTGGCGGCGCTGCGGGCGAAGGTGAAGGCCCGGGAGATCGGCTGGGACCGGGCGGTCGAGGAGTACACGGCCCTGATCGAGCCGGCCTTCGATGTGCAGTCCGCCCTCACCGTCGTCCGGGTCGGCCGGCTCGCCCGTGAGGCACAGGTCGTCGTCGAACTGGTGCGGGTGCGGGAGTTCGTCTCCCGCGAGGACGCCCTCATCGCCGGGGCGCGCGCCGCCGGGCGGCTCACCGACCGGCAGTACGACACCCTCACCGCGACCATCGAGGACCGGCGGGTCTTCCACCGGACCTACGTCCCCGCCCTGCCCGACGACTCCCGGAAACTGTTCACGGACTTCGAGCGCGGCGCCGAGTACAGCGCGCTGGTCGCCCAGGAGGAAACCCTGCTGCGGGCGGGCGCCGCCGGTGCCGTCGGGGCCATGGGCGCCGAAACCTGGCAGGACACCACCGACCGGGCGGTCCAGCGCTATCTGCTGGAGTGCACGGAGGCGTCCCTGAACGCGGCCGAACGGGGCGGGGACCTCGCCGACAGCGAGATGGCCATGTCCGTGGCCGTGGGCGCGGCGGGGCTGATCGCGGTCGGGCTGTCGGCCTGGTTCTCCGTTGCCAGCGGCCTGCGCATCTCCCGCCGGCTGGAGGAACTGCGCGACTCCGCCGATCTTCTGGCGATCCGTCAGCTCCCCGACGCGATGCAGCGGCTCCGCTCGGGCGAGGAGTTCGACGCGGACGAGGCCGCCCCGCCGCTGGCCTTCGGCGACACCGGGACCCCCGAGGAGCTCGTCCGGATCGGACAGGCCCTCAACGCGGCCCGGTTCGTGGCCGTCGAGGCGGCCGGACAGCAGGCCACCCTGCACCGGGGGGTCTTCGCCGTCCTGCTCAACATCGCCCGGCGCAGCCAGGCGCTGGTGCACCGGCAGTCCAAGATCGTCGACACGCTCGAAGGCCGTACCACCGACCCCGCGGCCCTCGACGACCTGTTCCGCATCGACCATCTGACCACCCGGATGCGGCGGCACGCGGAGGGGCTGATCATTCTCTCCGGCGCGACCCCGGGGCGCCGCTGGCACAAGCCGGTGCCGCTCGCCGACATCGTCTCGGCGGCCGCCGGCGAGATCGAGGACTACGCCCGGGTCGTCGTGCCGCCGATGCCCCCGGTGGGCGTCGCCGCCGCGGCGGTCGCCGATGTGATCCATCTGGTCGCCGAACTCGCCGAGAACGCGGCCACGTACTCGCCCCCGCACACCCAGGTCACCATGCGGACGGGCCGGGTCGGCAACGGCTTCGTGCTGGAGATCGACGACCGGGGGCTGGGGCTGGACGCGGCGGAGCTCGACCGGGCGCAGCGGATCCTCGCCCGCCCGCACGACTTCAATCCGGCCCGGGACGAGCGGCTCGGACTGTATGTGGTGGGGCAGCTCGCGGAACGGCACGGCATCGGGGTCACCCTCACCCGTTCCCCGTACGGCGGAACCACGGCCGTGGTGCTGCTGCCGAACGCGGTGATCGCGACCGCCGGGACCCCCGGGGGCCGCACCGGCGGCGGGACGAAGACGCGGGCGAAGGCGGCCCCGGAACCCGGTCCGGGTGCGGAGCCCGCCGCGGAAGCCGGTACGAGACCGGGTGCGGGAGCCGGTACGAGACCGGGGTCGGGTGCGGAGGCCGGTCAGGGGCCGGGCGCAGGCTCGGGACCCGCGGCGGCGGAGCGGGAGCGGCCCGGGAGCGGGCGCGGTCCGGCCGGGGCAGGTGCCTCCGCCGGCTCCGCGGACCCCGAGGACCGGCTGAGTGCCATGCGGCCCGTGCCCTTCCCTCGCACGCTCACCTCCGTGGAGATGACCCACGAGCGCGCCGCCGAGGAACACGCCCCGGGGCCGGTCCCGCCGATGCCCGCGTCCGCCCCCGCACCGGGGCAGGGACCGGTCCCGGCCGGGCCGCCCGGACCCGCGACGGCCCAAGGGCCGCGTTCCGTCCCGGACCCGCCCGCCGCCGGGCCCGGACCCCGGCCTCCCGCCGGCAGCCGCCCGCCGGGCCGCCTGCCCACACGGGTGCGTCAGGCATCCCTCGCGCCCTCGCTCAGGAACGCGTCCGGGAGCGAGCCGGACGGCCCCGAACGGGAGGTGTCCGCCGAGGAGATGCGCTCCATCTTCGGAGCGTTCCAGCAGGGCCTGGCCCGCGGCCGCCGCGGTGTCGGACTGGGGGAGCGGCCGGAGTCCGCGCAGACCGTGCCGCAATCCCGCACGACGGAGGAAGGGACCGACGACATTGGCTGACGACAGCATTCCCGGCAGCACGCCCGAGAGAGGCCCGGGCGGCGGCTCGCGCGGCGAACGGGAAGACGAGGACGTGGCGGGACTCGGCTGGCTCCTGGACGACCTGGTCGCCCGGACCGGCCATGTGCGCCAAGCGGTGCTGCTCACCGCGGACGGCCTGCCGACCAGTGCGTCCCGGGGCATGGTCAAACGGGACATCGACCACCTCTCCGCCGTCTGCGCGGGCTTCCACAGTCTCGCGAAGGAGGCGGGCGACCGCTTCCACGCGGGCCGGGTGCGCCAGACCATGGTGATGCTCGACAACGCGTTCCTGTTCATCACCCCGGCGGGCGACGGCAGCCGGCTCGCCGTGCTGTCCGACATCGAGACCGACGTCGGACAGCTCGCCCACGAGATGGCGCTCCTGGTCAGGCGGGTGGGTCGGCACATGGGCGTACGGACCCGCTCGGAGGGCGACGAGGACTGACCCCGGCCGCCGGTACACGCCCCGCACCCGCGGGCCCGGCGGAGCCGTCGCCGGTACGACGGCGGTCCCGCGGGCCGCCCGGTACCGGCGGGCGGCCCCGGCCGTGTTCTACTGCGGTGACGGCACCCGCCGCCCCCGACCGGCCACCGCAGAGAAGTGATCCACCCGCAGTGCGACTGAACGACCTCGACGAACGCATCGTCCACGCCCTCGCGGAGGACGCCCGCCGCTCCTACGCCGACATCGGCTCCCTCGTGGGCCTCTCCGCCCCCGCCGTGAAACGGCGGGTGGACCGGCTGCGCGCCGTGGGGGCCATCACCGGCTTCACCGTACGCGTCGATCCGGCCGCGCTCGGCTGGGAGACCGAGGGGTTCATCGAGCTGTACTGCCGCAGCAACACGTCGCCCGAGGCGATCGAGCGCGGGCTCAAGCGCTACCCCGAGGTCGTGTCGGCGTCCACCGTCACCGGGGAGGCCGACGCCGTCGTCCAGGTCTTCGCCTCCGACATGCGCCACTTCGAGCGTGTGCTGGAACGGATCGCGGGCGAGCCCTTCGTGGAGCGCACCAAGTCGGTTCTGGTGCTCTCCCCGCTGCTGCGCCGCTTCTCCTCGGGCTCGCCCGCCTGACCGTTCCGCCGCACCCCGGGCGCGCCGGGCCACGGCCGCCCGTACGACCCCGACCGCGCCCACCCGGCCCGTACGGCCGACCGGTACCGCGTGCCCGTGTCACGTCCGCCCGGCCCCTCCGGCCGGCCCGGCGCCGGTACGACTCCGACGCTTCCCGTACGACCCGGGGCCGGGTCCCGCCGGCCACCGCCCCGCGGTCCCCGATCGCCGGCGGCCGGCGGGCCGGGCGGCTCCCGGCGACCGCCGGTGGCGCCCCCTCCGCACCCGGCGCAATGAATCGCCGCCACGGACGTTGAACGCGCAACAATTCGGCCGTATGCGTGCAACAGTCGCGCCTTGTCCCCGTATGTGCCGCGACCGTACCGTCTGAATCGTCCTTCACCGGGCACTCCGGGACGCCCGCGGCACGCACGGCGGCGCTTCTCCCGCACCCCCGCCGTATCGCCGTTCCGCAAGGAGTCCGTACCCCATGACGTCCACGGTGCCCACCGCCGTCCAGCACACCGACGCGCAGCCGCCGATCACGATGTTCGGTCCGGACTTCCCGTACGCGTACGACGACTTCCTCGCCCACCCCGCGGGGCTCGGGCAGATTCCGGCGACGGAGCACGGCACCGAGGTCGCGGTGGTCGGCGGCGGGCTCTCCGGGCTGGTCGCCGCGTACGAGCTGATGAAGATGGGACTCCGGCCCGTCCTGTACGAGGCGGACCGGATCGGCGGACGGCTGCGGACGGTCGGATTCGACGGCTGCGACCCCGGGCTGAGCGCGGAGATGGGCGCGATGCGCTTTCCGCCCTCGTCCACCGCGCTTCAGCACTACATCGACCTGGTGGGGCTGACGACCCGGCCCTTTCCCAATCCGCTCGCCCCAGGCACCCCGTCGACCGTGGTCGATCTCAAGGGCCGGTCCCACTACGCCGTGACCATCGACGATCTGCCGCAGGTCTACCGCGATGTGATGGAGGCCTGGAACACCTGCCTGGAGGAGGGGGCCGACTTCTCCGACATGAACCGCGCCATGCGCGAGCGGGATGTGCCGCGCATCCGGGAGATCTGGTCGCGGCTGGTGGAGAAGCTCGACGACCAGACCTTCTACGGGTTCCTGTGCGCGTCGGAGTCGTTCCGGTCGTTCCGCCACCGGGAGATCTTCGGGCAGGTCGGCTTCGGTACGGGCGGCTGGGACACCGACTTCCCCAACTCCATCCTGGAGATCCTCCGGGTCGTCTACTCGGAGGCGGACGATCACCACCGGGGCATCGTCGAGGGCAGCCAGCAACTGCCGCTGCGGCTCTGGGAGCGGGAGCCCGCGAAGATCGTGCACTGGGCACGCGGCACCTCGCTCGCCTCCCTCCACGGCGGGGAGCCCCGGCCGGCCGTCACGCGGATGAGCCGCACGGCGGGCAACCGGATCACCGTCACGGACGCGACCGGGAACATCCGTACGTACAAGGCCGCCGTCTTCACCGCGCAGTCCTGGATGCTGCTGTCCCAGATCGCCTGTGACGACGCCCTCTTCCCGATCGACCACTGGACCGCGATCGAGCGCACCCACTACATGGAGTCCTCCAAGCTGTTCGTCCCGGTCGACCGGCCGTTCTGGCTGGACGAGGCCGTCGACGACCGGGGGAATCCGACCGGGCGGGACGTCATGTCGATGACGCTGACGGACCGGATGACCCGGGGCACGTACCTCCTGGACAACGGCCCCGGCAGGCCGGCCGTCATCTGCCTCTCGTACACCTGGTGCGACGACAGCCTGAAGTGGCTGCCGCTGTCGGCGAACGAGCGGATGGAGGTCATGTTGACGTCACTCGGCGAGATCTATCCGCATGTCGACATCCGAAGCCACATCATCGGCAGCCCGGTGACGGTGTCCTGGGAGAACGAGCCGTACTTCATGGGCGCGTTCAAGGCGAACCTGCCCGGCCACTACCGCTATCAGCGCAGGCTGTTCACGCACTTCATGCAGGGGACGCTGCCCGAGGAGAAGCGCGGCATCTTCCTGGCGGGCGACGACATCTCCTGGACGGCGGGCTGGGCCGAGGGCGCCGTGCAGACCGCGCTCAACGCGGTGTGGGGAGTGATGAACCACCTCGGTGGTACGACCGATCCGGGCAACCCGGGGCCGGGTGACGTGTACGAAGGGATCGCGCCCGTCGAACTGCCGGACGACTGACGGGCGCGGGCGGGCCGGGGCCGCATGCGGCGGCCCCGGGGGTGGTGGCCGCCCATGGCTTCCCGGGAGGCCGGTGCGCGGACGGCCGGTGGCGGGCCGGGCTCAGGCCCAGGGGGTGAGTAGACAGCGCCCGACCAGGCCGACGGCCCTGTCCAGCCCTTCGGTGAACTCCCCGGCCAGATCGGGGAGCCGGCGCACGTTCCAGAGCAGCCTGGCCGCCGACCACGCGCCGTCGCGGGCCCGGTCCAGGCTCCAGGAGCCCAGCAGATGGGTGAGCGGACCGGCGGTCTCCAGCAGATCGGGACCGGGCATCAGATCCTCGCGGACGCGCTCCTCCATGACCGTGAGGATCTCGCCCACCCGGTCGAACTCGTCCTCCAGATCGGCGGGTTCACACCCGAGCGCCTCGCAGGAGTCCACCACCGCGAGCGCCAGGTCGTGTCCGATATGGGCGTTGATCCCGGCGAGAGCGAACTGGATCGTCCGTACGCCGGGGTGGCGCCGGTACCGGAAGAGCGGACGCCAGCAGGCAGGCGGCCGTGCGCCCGACTCGGCCCGTTCGACGGCCGTCAGATAGCGGCGGGCGAAGAGGACGCCGAGCGTCACGGCCGCCCCGCGGTCGGGGAACTCGCCCGCGTCGATCCGCCGGCCGACCTCCTCGGTCACCGCCAGGTAGACGCGGTTGAAGACGGCGACGCCGTCCTCGGAGGGCCAGCGGGAGCGGAACTCCCGCATCCGCCCGACCGGTTCCGTCACGCCGGCTGTCACGAACTGCTCCGTATGGGCCATGCGGCCAGCGTCCCAGCGGACCGGGCACCCGGGCGGGGACCGGGCGTGACGTCCCCGGAACGGGGGACGGACTACCGCCCGGAGGCGGACCCCTTGTCCCCTTCCGCACCGGACGCGGAATCCGGTCCCGGGCGCGGTCCGGTCGCGGGACCGGAGGAGTCGGCGGTTGGGGTGTCGGTGCCGACGCTCGCCGAGTCGTACGTCGAGGTGCCCGCGTCCAGCAGCGGTTCGGCCGTCTTCATGTGCGCCGGGGCGAACGCCCGCAGCACGTGGTACCCGGTGATCACCACGATGGTCCCGAGTGCGATCCCGCTCAGCTCGAAATTGTCCGTGACCTTCAGGCTGACCCCGCCGACACCGATGATGATGCCCGCGGCCGCCGGAACGAGGTTGAGCGGATTGCGCAGATCCACCTTGGCGTTGATCCAGATCTGCGCGCCGAGCAGTCCGATCATCCCGTACAGGATCACGGTGATGCCGCCGAGCACACCCCCGGGGATCGCCGCGACGATCGCGCCGAACTTGGGGCAGAGGCCGAAGAGGAGCGCGAAGCCCGCCGCGGCCCAGTACGCGGCCGTGGAGTAGACCCGGGTGGCGGCCATGACACCGATGTTCTCGGAGTACGTGGTGTTCGGCGGCCCGCCCACGGCGGTGGAGAGCATCGACGCGGCGCCGTCGGCGGCGATCGCGGTGCCGAGCTTGTCGTCGAGGGGCTCCCCGGTCATCTCGCCGACGGCTTTGACGTGTCCGGCGTTCTCCGCGATCAGCGCGATGACGACCGGGAGGGCGACCAGGATCGCGGACCACTCGAAGCTCGGGGCGTGGAACGACGGCAGCCCGATCCAGTCGGCCCGGCCGACCGCCGAGAGGTCGAGCCGCCAGTGGTCCACGGCCTCCGCACCGCCCGCGGGGGAGTGGATTCTTCCGAAGACCCGGTCGAGCACCCAGGAGAGCGCGTAACCGAAGACCAGGCCCAGGAAGATCGCGATACGGGAGAGGAAGCCGCGCAGACAGACGACGGCGAGCCCGGTGAACAGCATCACGAGCAGAGCCGTCCACTGGTCCTGCGGCCAGTAAGTACTGGCCGTCACGGGTGCGAGGTTGAAGCCGATCAGCATCACGACCGCGCCCGTCACGATCGGCGGCATCGCGGCATGGATGATCCGGGCGCCGAAGCGCTGGACCGCGAGCCCCGCGAGGAAGAGGGCGGCGCCGACGACGAGGACCGCGCCCGTGACGCTGGCGCTGTCGCCCCCGCTCGCCCGGATCGTGGCGGCGACACCCACGAAGGACAGCGAGCAGCCGAGGTAGCTGGGGACCTTGCCCCGGGTGGCCAGCAGGAAGATCATCGTCGCGACACCGGACATCATGATCGCGAGGTTGGGGTCGAGCCCCATCAGCACCGGGGCGACGAACGACGCCCCGAACATCGCCACCACATGCTGGGCGCCGAGTCCCGCCGTCCGGGGCCAGGAGAGCCGTTCGTCGGGGCGTACGACGGCGCCGGGAGCGGGGGTCCGCCCATCGCCGTGCAGGGTCCAGCGCACGCCGAGGTTCACGGGCGGCTCCACTTCTCCAGGGTTCCGGCAGATGCCGGCTGTTCGATGACCGGGCGCAATCGTAATGGGGCCTTCCGCTTGGGGTCGCGCCGAGGTCCTCGCCACCGCCCGTCGTGCGGGGAGCGGGCCCGCCCGGACCCGGCGTCCCGCCGGAAGGGTCAGGGACGCGGTTCCGTGGCGGGACTCTCCTGCGAAGCCGCGCGGACACCGTCCCGCCCGGCCGAGCGCAGCACCCCCGCGCACAGGACCAGGCCGAAGGCCAGCGCCGTCACCAGCCCGAACGACACCACCAGGCTCGTCGCGTCGGCGACCGCGCCGATCGCCGAGGGCGCGATCAGGCTGGAGGTGTAGGTGATGGTGGCGACGCCCGCGATGGCCTGGCTCGGTCGCGGGCCGTTGCGCCCGGCCGCGGCGAAGGCCAGGGGGACGACCACGGCGACCCCGAGCCCGAGGCAGCCGAATCCGGTCATCGCCAGCGCGGGATGGGGCGCGAGGACGACCATCAGTCCGCCCGCCGTCGCCAGCACACCGCCCACCCGGACCGTACGCACCGGCCCGAAGCGGTCCACGATCCGGTCGCCCGCGAGCCGTGCCACCGCCATCGTCAGCGCGAAGGCCGTGGTGGAGGCCGCGGCCAGGCCCGGCGATGTGTCGAGGACGTCCCGCAGATAGACCGCCGACCAGTCCAGGCTCGCGCCCTCCGCGAAGACCGCGCAGAACCCGACCGCCCCGATGATCACCGCGGACTTGGGCGGCAGCGTGAACCGGGGCGGCGGCTCCTCGTCGGGTGAGCCGCGCAGATCCAGTACGCCCTGACAGGCGATCAGCCCGAGTGCGGTCAGGACCGCCGCCGCGACGGCGTGGTGCACCCGGGCGTCGCTGCCGAGATGGGCGGCCAGGGTGCCGCCCGCCGAGCCGATGAGGGCGCCCGCGCTCCACATGCCGTGCAGGCTGGACATGATCGAGCGGTCGAGCCGGTTCTCGACCTCCACACCGAGGGCGTTCATCGCCACGTCCGACATCCCGGACGTCGCCCCGTACACGAACAGGGCCGTACAGAGCGTCACCAGGTTCGGGGCGAGCGCGGGCAGGGTCAGGGACAGGGTCCACAGGGTGAGCAGTCCGCGCAGGGCGTTGCGCGCGCCGAAGCGATGGCTGATCGCGCCCGCCAGCGGCATGGCCACGGACGCGCCCAGTGCGGGGAAGGCCAGCGCGAGCCCGAGCTGTCCGGCACCGACCCCGGCGTGGTCCTGGATCCAGGGGATACGGGTGGCGAAGCTGCCGGTCACGGCTCCGTGCACACAGAAGACCGCGGCCACGGCGAACCGTGCTCTCACCAACTGTCGCGGTCCGGCGTGTCCTTCGTCAGCCATATCGGTGCCCCTCCTGAGCCGATTCGGGTTCGAGTAAACTATCAGGAACCCTGCCTGATAGTTAACCCCCGAAGCAGGACCGACCGCTGATCTGGAAGGATTCCGGCATGCCCGCATCCCCGAGCACCGCCCGGGTCATCAACGACCGGTCCGCCCTTCGGCTGCTCCAGAGCGAGGGCCCGTTGACGGCGGCGCAGCTGAAGACCATGACCGGACTCTCCCGGCCGACGGTCGCCGATCTGGTGGAGCGGCTCCAGGGCTCCGGGCTGATCCGGGTCGTCGGCGAGACGGGCGCGGAGCGGCGGGGGCCCAACGCGCGGGTGTACGGAATCGTCGCCGACCGCGCGCATCTCGCGGCCCTCGACGTACGCACCCAGGGTGTCTCGCTGGTGGTCGCCGATCTGCTGGGGGTCACTCTCGCCGAGGCCGCCCTGCCCATCGGCCGGGACACCGGGACGGAGCCCGCGGTCGAGCGGGCGGCGGCCCTGCTGGAGCGGACCGCGCGCGAGGCGGGGGCGCCCCGGCTGCACAGCGTCGGCATCGGCGTACCGGGCCTGATCGACCCGGTCACCGGCGAACTCCGGGACTCCGGCGGGCTGCCCGCGTGGCACCGCCGTCTGGTCGCCGCGCTCCAGCAGCGGCTGCCGGCGCGGATCGTCCTGGAGAACGAGACCAATCTCGCGGCCGTCGCCGAACAGCGCACGGGCGCGGCCCGGGACCGTGACACCTTCGTCCTCCTGTGGCTGGGCCTGGGAGTGGGCGCGGCGCTCTTCCTCGACGGGCGGCTGCGCAGGGGCGCGTCGGGCGGTGCGGGCGAGATCGGCTTCCTCCCGGTACCCGGCACCGGGGGGCTGCCCTCCGCCTCCGACTGCGGCGGCGGCTTCCACTCGCTCGCGGGCTCCGCGGCGATCTGCGCGCTCGCCGCGGAGCACGGTCTGGAGGTGCCCGGCGCTCCGGGACCCGCGGCGGCGGCCGCGGTCGCCGCCGCGGTGACGTCGGGCCATGACGCGTTCCTGGACGCCCTCGCCCGGCGCCTCGCCCTGGGGGCGGCCGCGGTCGCCTCCGTCGTCGACCCCGGCTGTGTCGTCCTCGGCGGCGAGACCGGCCACGCGGGCGGCCCCGAACTGGCCGCCAGGGTCGAGTCGTTCCTGTCCGGGCTCACCCCCCTGCCGACCACGGTCCGCGCGGGCGAACTGGGCGGCGGCGCGGTCCTCCGGGGCGCGCTCCTGCGTGCCCGCGACACGGCCCAGGAGGACCTCTTCGGCCCGGGCGGCTGAGCGGCCGCCGCCGGCTCCCCGGCCATGGCCCGGCACGCGGGTTCCTGCCGCCGGGGAGGTCCGCCGCAGGCGGCCGTGCACCGCCGACCGCCGCGTACGGTCGTCCGGGTGGTGCCGTCTGCCGCGTACGGCCGGCTCGGACCGGCGCACCCCAGAGCTCGGACCGGCGCGGACCTAGGCGTGTACCGCGGACCGGTTGCCCATGGACCGGTGCGTACGTCCGCCCGGCGCGTACCTCTCGCCTGCTCACAACCCGCAACCCCCGCTTGCGGGGCCCCGGTTCGTGTGACGCGGGTGCGCCGGTCAGGGGAGCCGGCGGCCGAGGAACTCCTCGAACGTCACGCGTCCCACCGCGTGCCCCGGTGTCAGATGCCCCCCGGCGCGGAACCGCGCGTACGCCTTCCCGGCGAGGCGGACCGGCACGACCGTGCGCCGACGGCCCGACGCGCGCAGATACACCTCGGCCAGCTCACGCAGCGGGCGGACCTCGGGACCGCCCATGTCGGGCACCCGGCCCCCGGGCGGGCCGGCGGCCAACTGCGCCAGCCGGTCGGCGACTTCGGCCGTGTCGACGGGCTGGACGCTCACGCCCGACGGCACCGGCAGCACCAGGGGCAGCCGGGCCGCGCCCGAGAGCACCTGGAGCACCAGATCGTGGAACTGGGTGGTCCGCAGCACCGTCCACCCGGGGCCCTGGGACTCGCCCGCCCGCTCGATCAGGCGCTCGACCCGGTGCTTCACTCGGTAGTAGCCGAGCGGTACCCGGTCGACGCCGACGATCGAGATGTACACCAGATGCCCGACCCCGGCCGTGCGCGCCGCGGCCAGCAGGTTCTCCACCGCCTTCTCGTCGCCTCCGCGCGGGCTGGAGGCGCAGTGGACGATCGTGTCCACGCCCTCGACGGCCGCGCCGAGTCCCGTACCGTCGCGCAGATCGACGGCGTACGGCGGCGAGTGCCGGCTGAGCACCCGGACCTCGTGCCCGAGGGCCCGCAGCCGGTCGCACACCGGTCTGCCGAGCGTTCCCGTACCACCCGTCACCAGAACCAAGGCCATGGCATCAGGGTGCCAGAGGCCCAGAAGCCCGGCGAGGGCAGGCCCCGGAGGCGTGGAAGCCCGGCGACGGCAAGGGCCGGGACTCCGCCGCCGGGCGTCCGCATCCCGCGCGCGAGCGGAGATGCCGCCGAGACTAAAAGGACTAGACCATTGCGTCAATAGGGATGTGCCCTCCCGCAGCGCGGAGGCACATGCCCGCAATCCCGCCGGATTACCTGTGAGTCAGCCCACAGTCGCCCGCTCATCGGGCTTCCGGCTGTACATGGCACACTGTCCCTGTATTCAGCAGCAGCGCACTCCGGGGTCGGTGAAATTCCGAACCGGCGGTTACAGTCCGCGACCCGACCGCAGCCGGCGGCCGGTTGACCAGGTGAGATTCCTGGACCGACGGTTAAAGTCCGGAAGGGAGGCAGTGCGCGGCGGGCGGCCCTTTCCGGCACGCCGGCCGTAGGCGGAGCGGATCGTTCCTCGATGGGCGTCCCGCGAGCCCCGCGGCCCGAGCGCGAGCCGTACGGTGTTGTCCCGCTCTCTGTCGTCATCGACAGGCCCCGGAGTCCGTGCCCGAAGAGGCAGGAGGACCCGGTGGCCACCGCAGCCGACATCACCGCCATGCGCCGAGCGATCGCGCTCGCCGCCCGCGGCCTCGGCTCCACCAGCCCCAACCCGGTCGTCGGATGCGTCATCACGGACGCGTCGGGACGGACCGCGGGCGAGGGGTACCACCGGCGCGCGGGCGGCCCGCACGCCGAGATCAACGCCCTGCGCGCGGCGGGCGGACGAGCCCGCGGCGGCACCGCGTACGTCACCCTCGAACCCTGCAACCACACCGGACGCACCGGGCCCTGCGCCCAGGCGCTGATCGACGCCGGAATCAGCCGTGTCGTGTACGCGGTCGGCGACCCGGACCCGCGGGCCACCGGTGGTGCGAAGACCCTGCGCGCCGCCGGTGTCGAGGTCGATCCCGGTCCGCTCGCGGCCGAAGCCGAGGAGGGCAACAGCGCCTGGCTCACCGCCGTGCGCACCGGCCGCCCCCATGTCCTGTGGAAGTACGCCGCCACCCTCGACGGCCGGATCGCCGCCCAGGACCGCACCAGCCGCTGGATCACCTCGCCCGAGTCCCGCGCCGACGTCCACCGGCTGCGCGCCGAGGCGGACGCCGTCGTCGTCGGCTCCGGCACACTGCGGGCGGACGACCCGCATCTCGCCGTGCGCGGCATCGAGGGTGTCACCCAGCCCCTGCGGGTGGTCCTCGACACCCGTGCGACCGTCCGGCCCACCGCCCGGGTCCTGGACTCGGCCGCACCGACCCTGATCGCCGTCGGCGAGAGCGCCGACACCGGCCATCTGCCGGGCGCCGACGTGGTCAGACTCCCCGCCGACGAGCGGGGGCTCTCCGTCCCCGCCCTCCTCGCGGAGCTGTACGGCCGGGGCGTGCGCTCCGTACTCCTCGAAGGCGGCCCGACCCTCGCCGGGGCCTTCGTCGCCGCGGGCGCGGTCGACAAGGTCGTCGGCTATCTCGCCCCCGTACTCCTCGGCGCCGGTCCGGCCGCCCTCGCCGGTGCCGGAATCACCACGATCGGCGAAGCGTTGCGGCTCGACATGACCGAGACCGCCCGCATCGGACCGGATCTGCGCGTCACCGCCGTCCCCGCAACCGCACCCAAGGAGCGCTGAGTGTTCACCGGAATCGTCGAAGAACTGGGTGAGGTCACGGCCGTCGAGAACCTCGGCGACGCCTCCCGCTTCCGACTGCGCGGCCCCCTCGTCACCGAGGGCGCCGGCCACGGCGACTCGATCGCCGTCAACGGCGTCTGTCTCACCGTCGTCGAGACCGCCGACGGCGAGTTCACCGCCGATGTGATGGCCGAGACCCTCAAGCGCTCCAGCCTCGGGGCGCTCACCGAGGGCTCCCGCGTCAATCTGGAACGGCCCATGGCCGTCGGCGGACGCCTCGGCGGGCACATCGTCCAGGGACATGTCGACTCCGTCGGCACGGTCCTCGGCCGCACCCCGTCGGAGAACTGGGAGATCGTGAAGATCTCCCTCCCCGCCGGGCTCGCCCGCTACGTCGTCGAGAAGGGCTCCATCACCGTCGACGGCGTCAGCCTCACCGTCGTGGACGCGGCCGCCGACCACTTCACCGTCAGCCTCATCCCCACCACCCTCGCGCTGACCACGCTCGGCATCAAGCAGCCCGGCGACCCCGTCAATCTGGAGGTCGACGTCATCGCCAAGTACGTCGAGCGGCTGCTCGGGGACCGGGCCGGGGCAGCGGACCGGTGAGCGGGATCTCCTGGCTGAACTCCGAGGCGTTCACGGCCTTCGGACAGCACATCAAGTGGTCCGACATGATCGGCAACATCGTCGGACTGATCGCCCTCGCGCTCGGCTGGCGGCGATCCGTGTGGACCTGGCCCGTCCAACTCGTCGCCGGCGCGATCCTCGTCGCCGCCTATGCGTCCGCCCAGCTCACCGGTGGTGTGGGCAAGCAGTTCCTGGTGATCGCGGTGGCCGTGTGGGGCTGGCACCAGTGGACCCGCGGGCGGCGCCACGCCCAGGACGGCTCCGTCGCCGTCCGGTTCGCCACCTGGAGGGAACGCGGCGTCCTCGCCGCGGGCGCGATCGCCGGAACGCTCGCCGTGGGCGGGCTGTTCACGCTCTACCCGTCCCTGTCGTGGAGCCCCTGGGCCGACGCGTACATCTTCGTCGGCACCCTCGTCGCGATGATCGCCCAGGCGCGCGGCCTCATCGAGTTCTGGTTCGCCTGGCTGCTCGTCGACCTCGTCGGCGTGCCCCTCGCCTTCAGCAGCGGCCTGGCCTTCTCCGGCCTGGTCTACGTGGTCTACTTCGCGTTCGTCCTGTGGGGCATGCGCGACTGGTGGCTGCGCTCCCGAACCCCCGCTCTGGAAGGAGCACCGGCATGACCACCCACCCGTCACTGCACGAGACACCCCGCGCCGCCCCCCGGACGCCCACCTGGTACTCCACCGACAACGCCGAGGACTTCGCCCTCGACCCCGTCGAGCACGCCGTCCGGGACATCGCCGCGGGCCGGCCCGTGGTGGTCGTCGACGACGAGGACCGGGAGAACGAGGGCGACCTCGTGATGGCCGCCGAGAAGGCCACCCCCGAGATCGTCGCCTTCATGATGACCGAGTGCCGCGGCCTGATCTGCGCGCCCATGGAGAGCGACGAGCTGGACCGGCTCGACCTGCCGCAGATGGTCGAGCGCAACACCGAGTCCATGCAGACCGCGTTCACCGTCTCCGTGGACGCCGCGCCCTCCTACGGCGTCACCACCGGCATCTCCGCCTCCGACCGCGCCACCACCCTCCGGCTGCTCGCGACGGGCCGGGCCGAGCCGTCCGACTTCGTGCGCCCCGGCCACGTCTTCCCGCTGCGCGCCAAGCCCGGCGGAGTGCTGACGCGCAACGGCCACACCGAGGCCGCCGTCGACCTGGCCCGGCTCGCGGGGCTCCGCCCCGCCGGTGTGGTCGTGGAGATCGCGGGCGAGGACGGGGTGATGCTGCGGCTGCCCGAGCTGATCCCGTTCGCCCGCAAGCACGGACTGACGATCATCTCCATCGAGGACCTGATCGCCTACCGGCGCTCGTCCGAACCGACCGTCCGGCGCGAGGCCGAGGTCAATCTGCCCACCGCCTTCGGGCAGTTCACCGCCTACGGCTACCGCTCCGCCATCGACGGCGTCGAGCACGTCGCCCTCGTCCACGGCGAGATCGGCGACGGCGAGGACGTGCTCGTACGAGTCCACTCCGAGTGCCTGACCGGTGATGTCTTCCACTCGCTGCGCTGCGACTGCGGCCCCCAGCTGGAGGCGTCCATGCGGCACATCACCGACAAGGGCCGCGGAGTCGTCGTCTATCTGCGCGGCCACGAGGGCCGCGGTATCGGTCTGCTGTCCAAGCTGCGCGCGTACGAACTCCAGGAGCGCGGCCGGGACACCCTCGACGCCAATCTCGAACTCGGTCTGCCCGCCGACGCCCGCGACTACGCGGCCGGCGCCCAGATCCTCACCGACCTCGGGGTGCGCGGCCTGCGGCTGATGACCAACAACCCCGACAAGATCAGCGCGCTCGTGCGGCACGGCCTGACCGTCCACGGCCGTGAGCCGATGCCGGTCCAGGCCGATGAGCACAATCTGCGGTACCTGCGGACCAAGCGCGACCGGATGGGGCATGACCTGCCCTGGCTCGACCCCGCGGGCGTGTCCGCCTGCGGCAACCAGTGACCCGGTCCGGGAACCGGCGCCACCGCCGTTGTCCGGCGGCCCGGCAGCCGTCGACCGGGAACGGCAGCCGGTGACCACCGACGGCACCCCCACCGCCGGACGGCCGGCGACCATCATCACCAACAGAGGAGAAGTGTGAGCGGCAAGGGCGCACCAGAACTGTCCGTACGCAACTGCGGAGACCTCCGCGTCGCCGTCATCGCGGCGCAGTGGCACGAGAAGGTCATGGACGGACTCGTCGACGGCGCCCTGCGCGCCCTGCGGGAACTCGGCATCGACGAGCCGACCCTGCTGAGAGTCCCCGGCAGCTTCGAACTTCCCGTCGTCGCCAAGGCCCTCGCCGGCCGCGGCTACCACGCGATCGTCGCCCTCGGCGTCGTCATCCGCGGCGGCACGCCACACTTCGACTACGTGTGCCAGGGCGTCACCCAGGGCCTCACCCAGGTGTCCGTGGACACCGGCGTACCCGTCGGCTTCGGCGTGCTGACCTGCGACACCGAGGAGCAGGCACTGGACCGCGCCGGGATCGAGGGGTCCAGCGAGGACAAGGGGCACGAGGCCGTCACCGCGGCCGTCGCCACCGCCGCCACCCTGCGTTCCTTCAGCGAACCCTGGCGCTGAACGGACCCCCGCACCCCGTACCCTGAGACCATCATGGCGAACACGACCCGCAAAAGTTTCGAAGAGCTCTTCGCCGAGCTCCAGCTCAAGGCGAAGACCGGCGACCCGGCCACCTCCCGCACCGCCGAGCTGGTGGATCAGGGCGTCCACGCCATCGGCAAGAAGGTCGTCGAGGAGGCCGCCGAGGTGTGGATGGCCGCCGAGTACGAGGGCAAGGAAGCCGCCGCCGAGGAGATCTCGCAGCTGCTGTACCACGTCCAGGTGATGATGGTCGCGCGCGGGATCTCCCTCGACGACGTCTACGCCCACCTCTGACCCTCCCCGCCCCAGCCGTTCCCGTACGCCGCGTACCACCGCCCCACCCGTACCTCACGTAAGGAAGCCGACCTCATGCTGCGCATCGCCGTTCCCAACAAGGGTTCACTGTCCGGACCTGCGTCGGCGATGCTCCATGAGGCCGGCTACCAGCAGCGCAAGGAGTCCAAGGAGCTGGTGCTCGTGGATCCGGTGAACGAGGTCGAGTTCTTCTATCTGCGCCCCCGCGACATCGCGATCTACGTCAGCTCCGGCCGTCTCGACATCGGTATCACCGGCCGTGACCTGCTGCTCGACTCCGGCGCCAGCGCCGAGGAGATCCTCCAGCTCGGCTTCGCCCGCTCCACCTTCCGCTACGCCACCAAGCCCGGCACCGCCGAGGGCGTCCGGGACTTCGGCGGGATGACCGTGGCGACCTCGTACGAGGGAATCGTCGCCAAGCACCTCGCGGACAACGGCATCGACGCCTCCGTCGTCCACCTCGACGGCGCCGTCGAGACCGCGATCGAGCTGGGCGTCGCCCAGGTCATCGCTGATGTCGTCGAGACCGGGACCTCGCTGCGCAACGCGGGCCTCGAAGTGATCGGAGAGCCGATCATGACCTCGGAGGCCGTCGTGATCCGCCGCACCGGGGCCGACGCCGAGGAGCCCAAGGTCCAGCAGTTCCTGCGCCGCCTCCAGGGCGTCCTGGTCGCCCGCGGCTACGTGATGATGGACTACGACTGCCGGGTCGAGCACCTGGAGCAGGCCGTCGCCCTCACCCCCGGCCTGGAGTCCCCGACCATCTCCCCGCTGCACCACGAGGGCTGGGTCGCCGTCCGCTCGATGGTCGCCGCCAAGGAGGCCCAGCGGATCATGGACGATCTCTACGACCTGGGTGCCCGGGCCATCCTCACCACCTCCATCCACGCCTGCAGGCTCTGAGGCACCACAGAACCCTCTGAGGGATCTGAGAGATCTGAGAGATGACCGAGACCATGCCCGCCTCCGCCCCCCGCGTGCCGGGAGCCCCCGCGCTCCCGGTCACCTTCCGGCCGAACCGGACCCGTATCGTCCTGCTGGTCGTCGGCACGGTGATGTTCGGCGTGATCACCGCCGTCGGGCTGACGCTGGAACGGCTCAGCTTCGGGGAGCGGATCAGCTTCGTCGTCACCGCGCTGCTCTTCCTCGGGGCGCTGTACCTGCTGAGCAGGCCGAAGGTGGTCGCGGAGGAGTCGGGCGTCACCGTCGTCAACTTCACCCGCGTACGGCGCCTGGAGTGGGCGGAGATCCTGCGGGTCAACCTCCGTCCGGGTGACCCCTGGGTCTTCCTGGACCTGAGCGACGGCACCAGCCTGCCCGCGCTCGGCATCCAGCCCGGGATCGCCCGGCAGCAGGCCATCGCCGACGCCCGCGCGCTGCGGGCGCTCGCCGAATCCCACGGGTCCGGCGAGCCCGGCTGAGGACCGTCCCGGCCCACCCGGGGTCGGCCAGGGCGGTGATGCCCGGCGCCACCCCTGCCCGGGGCACGGCGCACCCGACTAATCTGGTCGTGACGGCGCCCGGTGCGCGCCGTTCCGCCTCATCCGGCCGCCTGCGGCAGCTCGCCGCCGGCGGCCCGCGGAACCCCCTGCGAACCGAGGAGTGACTCCCTCCGGCAATGGACGGATCGTCCGGTAGTACCCGCGCCGCCCCCTCCCGGGAGGCGGCGGCATGAACACCTCCCTGTTGCTGCTCTGCGCGGCATTCCTCCTGATCCTCGCCAACGGTTTTTTCGTGGCGGCCGAGTTCGGCCTCGTCACGGTCGAGCGGCCCGACGCCGAACGGGCCGCCGCCGACGGGGACCGCAGAGCCCGCGGAGTCGTCGAGGCCCTGCGGGAACTGTCCTTCCAGCTGTCGGGCACCCAGCTCGGCATCACCATCACCTCACTGGTCGTCGGCATGCTCGCCGAGCCCGCGCTCGCGGGCCTGCTCGACGGCCCTCTCACCGCGACCGGGCTGCCCGAAGGGGCCGTGTCCGGGATCGCGGTGGTCGTGGGAATGCTGCTCGCCTCCGCCGTCCAGATGGTGATCGGCGAGCTGGTCCCCAAGAACTGGGCGGTCTCCCGTCCGCTCCAGGTCGCCCGGTTCGTCGCCGGCCCCCAGCGGCTGTTCTCGACCGTGTTCCGGCCGGTCATCACCCTGCTGAACGCCGTCGCCAACCGTCTCGTACGGCTCTTCGGCGTCGAACCCGCCGAGGAGCTGGCATCCGCCCGCACCCCGGGGGAGCTGGTGTCCCTGGCCCGCCACTCGGCGCGGGCGGGGGCACTGGAGCAGGACACCGCGGACCTCTTCGTCCGCTCCCTCTCCCTCGGCCATCTCACGGCCCAGCACGTGATGACCCCCCGGGTGCGGATGAACGCCCTCCAGAGCGACGCCACCGCGGCGGACGTCCTCAACCTCACCCGCGCGACCGGGCTCTCGCGCTTCCCCGTCTACCGCGAGCGCATCGACGAGATCGTCGGGATGGTCCATCTCAAGGCCGCGCTCGCCGTACCGGCGCCCGAGCGCATCCGCACCCCGGTCGAGGCGGTCGCCGTGCCCCCGCTGCTGGTGCCGGGCACCCTGCCCGTGCACCGTCTGCTGGAGCGGCTGCGTAGTGAGCAGCCGATCGCCGTGGTCGTCGACGAGTACGGGGGTACGGCCGGGGTCGTCACCCTGGAGGACATCGTCGAGGAACTGGTCGGCGAGGTGCGCGACGAGCACGACACCGAGTGCGACGCCCGGCTCGAACTCGCGCCGCTGCCCGCCGAGGACGGCAGGCCCGCCTGGGAGGCCGACGGCAGCTGCCGGGTCCTCACCCTGCGCCGGATAGGCCTTGAGGTGCCCGACGGGCCGTACGAGACGGTGGCCGGGCTGGTCGCCGATCTGCTCGGGCGTATCCCCGCCCCCGGCGACCGGGCCGAGCTGCCCGGCTGGCGGCTCTCCGTACGGCAGGTGGACCGCTACCGCGCGGAACGGGTCCGTCTGGTGCGTACGGCGGACACCGCGGCGGCCGGGGCGTGGCCGCCGGCCGCCGGACCGGTGGCCCCCGCCGTCGCGCGGTCCGTGACGGAGGCGGTCCGATGAGCGCGCTGCAACTCGTGCTCGCGGGCCTGCTGGTGCTCGCCAACGGCTTCTTCGTGGGCGCCGAGTTCGCCCTGGTCTCGGTGCGCCGCAGCCAGATCGAACCCCTGGCGGCGGCCGGGTCGGCACGTGCCCGGCAGGTGCTGCACGGGCTGGAGAACCTGCCGCAGATGATGGCGGCGGCCCAGTTCGGCATCACCGTCTGCTCGCTGACGCTCGGCGCGGTCGCCGAGCCGACCGTGGCGCGTCTGCTGGAGCCGCTGTTCCACGCCGCCGAGGTGCCCGACGAGCTGATCCATCCGCTGGGCTATGTGATCGCGCTGGCGGTGGTCGTCTTTCTGCATCTGGTCATCGGCGAGATGCTCCCGAAGAATCTGGCGATGGCCGCCCCGGAGCGGACCGCGCTCCGGTTCAGTCCGGGGCTGGTCGCCTTCGCCCGGCTGTGCCGTCCCGTGACGGCGGCGCTCGGGGCGTGCGCCCGGGTGGTGCTGAGGGCCTTCAGGGTCGAGCCGAGGGACGAGGTGGAGGCGGTGTTCACCAGTACCCAGCTGGGGCGGCTCGTCGAGGACTCGGGCCAGGCGGGGCTGCTGGAGCCGGCCGAGCAGGAGCGGCTGGAGGACGCGCTGGGACTGGGCAGCCGCCCGGTCACCGATGTGCTGATCGCCCGCTCCGCCCTGGTGACGGTCCCGCCGTCGGTCACCCCCCGCCGGATCGAGGAGCTGACGGTACGCACCGGCTACTCCCGCTTCCCGGTCAGCGGTGAGGGCACCGGCCCGTACATGGGCTACCTCCATGTCAAGGACGTCCTCGATCTGGAGGAGCCCGACCGGGCGGTGCCCCAGCAGATCTGGCGGCCGATGGCGACCCTGCGCTCCGAGCTGCCCCTGGACGACGCCCTCACCGTGATGCGCCGGGCCGCGGCCCATCTCGCGCAGGTCGCCGACGCGTCCGGAGAGGTACTGGGGCTGGTGGCGCTGGAGGACGTCCTGGAGACGCTCGTCGGCGAGGTCCGCGATCCGTCCCACCGGACCACGGCCGCCCGGACGGCCCGTACCACCGGGGACATCGCCCTGGTCGGCTGAGCAGGGCCCGCCCGGCCGGGGACCGGCTCAGCAGGGCGGCCGGGCGGGGACCGGCCGGGACGGGATCAGGCCAGCGGGGGGTCCTGGGGGCCGCGGTCGAGCGGACCGCGGCCCGACAGGACCTCTCCGTACGCCTGCATCAGATCCGGGAGTCTGAGGGTCGACAGGTCCTCCCGGGTCGGTGTGCCCGGATAGCCGGACAGCCGCAGATCGCGGTACGCGCAGCTCTTCTCGTACAGCGTGCGGAGGAACCGGCCGTTGCCCAGCTCGTCGATCCAGCTCTGGTCGACCACGTGGCCGCAGATGGAGCGCAGCTCCTCGACGGCCTCCTCGTCCCACACGTCGCCGTTCTCCGCGGCCAGCACCCCGCCTATCGCGGTCAGCTCCAGCGGGCGGTACGAGGGGAAGTCGACCCGGGTGGTGAAGCGGGAGGTCAGCCCCGGGTTGGCGGCGAGCAGACGGTCCATGCCCTCCGGATAGCCCGCCAGGATGACCACCAGGTGGTCGCGGTTGTCCTCGGCCCGCTTCAGCAGGACCTGAAGGGCCTCGTCGCCGTAGGCGTCGCCCTTGGAGTAGCCCGTGTTCGACAGGCTGTACGCCTCGTCGACGAACAGCACCCCGCCGAGCGCCGAGTCGATCAGCTCATTGGCCTTCACCGCCGTCTGGCCGAGGAACTCACCCACCAGATCGGAGCGCTGGGCCTCCACCAGATGGTCCCCGCCGAGCAGTCCGAGGGCGTAGAAGACCCGGCCCAGTATCCGGGCGACGGTCGTCTTGCCCGTGCCGGAGGGGCCGGAGAAGACAAAATGCCGCTTCGGCGGCTGGACGGGCAGCCCCTGGGTCGCCCGCAGCCGGGCCATCTCCAGCTGGGCGGAGAGCGCCTTGACCTGTCTCTTCACCGGCTCCATGCCCACCATGCGCTCCAGCTCGGTGAGCGCCTCGGAGAGCAGCGCGGGGTCGGTGGGCCCCGAGGGGAACAGCGGGGGAGCGGGCTGCGCGGGCAGCACCGCCCGCCGGCGCATGAACTCGGGCGGCTCGGCGGGCACCGCACCCGGCGGCTGGGTCCCCGGATCGGCGCCGGCCCGGGACTCGGCCGTCGGCGACGAGTCCCCCTCCGCCCGCTCCTCGGCGACGTCCGGGCCGTAGCCCGCGAACGACACGGCGAGGCCCCCGGTCTCGTCGTAGCCGTCGATCCCGTCGTACTCCGCGATCGCCGTCAGCCGCGCCGAGGTGTCCATGAACGCCGGGTCGATCCGGTGCACGGCCCGGTACAGCGGCAGGGCCGCCGCGCTGCGGCCGGTGCCCTCGTGGGCCCGCGCCAGCCAGTAGCGCAGCTCCTTGCGCTGCGGCTGCTCGCTGCGGCAGCGCATCAGCGCGGCGGACAGCAGCGGCTCGGCCTGCCCGTACATCTCCAGGCGCACCCGCGCCATCCCGCCGAACAGCCCGGCCTCGATGCCCAGCAGGGGATCGTTCACCAGCGGTTCGGTGTGGCGTACGAGCTGCTCCCAGTCCTTGACCAGATAGGCGCGGCAGGCGTGCAGAAAGCGCACCTGGGGGTCGGCGTCGACGGGCGGCAGGCCGGCGAGCGCCCGGTCCAGCTCGGGCACATGGCGGCCGTCGAGCCAGTGGGAGGCGTGCGCGAGCAGCAGATCGCGCGGGCTCTCCAGCACCGGCTGGACCCACCAGCCGAGCCAGTACCAGGAGTTGAGGGTACGGCGGTGCCGGGAGCGCTGCTCGCCGAAGCGGTCGCGGGCCCGGTACATGCGCAGCAGCGCGGTCGTGGTGTCGACGCGCAGGGCGTGCAGCCCGAGCCAGCCGTCGGCCATCCCGGGGTCGAGCCGCACCGCGGTGCGGAACTCCTCTTCCGCCTGGGGGTAGGCCCCCATGGTGTACGCGTCCACGCCGCGCACCCAGGCGAGGTCGGCCGGGGCCTGTGCGCCCTGCGTGCCGATGTCCATCAGGTCCCCCACAAAGTGCACCTGTGCCGTGTTTTCCCGGGGCGACCCCCGGAACCCCCGGCGCCGGATGGGCGACGTGGGTAACGCACTGAACCGCCTTGCCGTGGACGGGATGTGACCCCACCGGAGTGCATCGTACCTGCGCAGGGACGCCGAGCTTAAGGGCACCGCGAAGTGATCCGGTGGCGGTGACCGAGGGTGAAGGCGGCGGGTCGGTGACCGGGGGGAACGGACAGAACGAAGCCCCCGATCACGGGGGAACAACCGGGGGCTTCGCGTCTGCGGCGGCTTGAGAAAGCCGCACATTGAGAACGTAAGACCTGTACACCCCGTCGGTCAAGCGGAGTTCGGGCACTCGTCGGGAGGATCTCCGACCACTCGGTATGCCAAGGGGAGTCAGTCACTCTATGTGATGATCTGATTCTTTCGTGCGGTCGCAGAAGGTCCCGGCAGCACCTTGTACCCCTCGGGAAGCTCCTTCACCAGCGCATCCGCGAACGGACGTGAAGGGTCGGCCAGGAAATGGCGGGTCTCCGCCGCTGTCCAGCCGTCCCAGAAGGCGGAGAGACCGATTCCGTCGCGCCGGCGGCCGCGCAGCCAGGAGTCCTCGGGGTCCCGCTCCATCCAGAGCAGCCGCGCCAGATGGGGGCGCAGGGCCGCCCGGCCGGCGCCGACGCCCTCGATGAGCACCACCGGGGCCGGGGCGAGCGCGCGGGGTCCGGTGAAGCGGCGCGCCGTCCAGTCGTACGAGGTGTACCGCGCGGTCCCGCCGTGCGACAGCGGCCCGATCACCTGGGCGAGCATCCTGTCCGTCCAGGCGAAATACTCCTCGTGGCTCGCCAGATCGTCGAGATGCAGCACGGGTACGGCCTCTCCGGCCGTGCCGAGTGCCTCGGCGAGCCGCGCGGCGAAGGTGCTCTTGCCCGAGCCCGCGTGGCCGTCGACCGCGACCAGCCGCACCGGCCCGCAGGAGGGCGGCAGCGCGCGCAGGTCCCGGGCACACCGGGCGAGGTCGTCCATGCGGCCACCCTACGGCCGCGGCGCGCCGACACCGCCGTCGCCGGCGGTCCGGACCGATAGTGGTGGGACGACGCGGCCTCCGGACGCTGGCCGAAGGCGGGCGGGACCGGGATAGTGGCCACGGCGCACCGCCGCGGCGCGGCCCCGTGACCGCGCGCCCCGCAGGGGCCGCACCGCACGGAGCCGTACCCGCCGCGAGCCGAACGGAGCCGTACCGCACGGGAGATCCACCACGCGCAGCCGTACCGCACGGGAGATCCATCGCACCGCGAGCCGCAGGACGAGCAGCATCACGATCCGCACGACGATCCGTACCCGATGCCGAGCACACCCGACTTGGGGGTTCCATGGCCAGAGCCACTTCGCGCAGAACCGTGCTGGGCGCCGCGATCGCGGTGGCCGCGGGGGCGGGTGCGCTGTCCTCGTCGGCCGCCGCTGCCGACCACCCCGCCGCTCCCGCCGTCGCCGGGCGGACGTCCTGTTTCGTGGACAACCGTTTCTGGTCCTCCTACACCGACTGGCGCCGCGGTACGCCGGACGGCACCCGGGCCCCGGCGGGCCGCCGCTCCGGTGTCGTCATCGCCCGCCCCGCGGGCGCCGCCCGGTACACCGACCCGCACACCGGGCGTACGGAGTCCTGGGAGTACGGCACCTGGACCTCGCCCGTCCACCGGCCCCGGGTCCCCGCGACCGAGGTCGTCGCCTCCTGGAACGCGCGCACCCCGCCCGGCACCTGGCTCCAGGTGGAGCTGGCCGGGACCTACTCCGACGGCACCGCGACCCCGTGGTTCGTCATGGGCCGCTGGGCGGCGGGCGACGAGGACATCAAGCGCACCTCGGTCGACGACCAGACCGACGGCAGGGCCACGATCTGGACGGACACCTTCTCGGTCGACGACCCCGCGAGCGGTCTGCGGCTGACCTCGTACCGCCTGCGGCTCACGCTGTACCGCAGGCCGGGCACCCGGCTCACCCCGACGGTCCGGCGGCTGGGCGCGATGGCGTCGGACGTGCCGGACCGGTTCACCGTGCCCGCCTCCGAGCCGGGGCCCGCGCGGGAGCTGGCCGTACCGCGCTATTCGCAGAACATCCACATCGGGCGGTACCCGGAGTACGACAACGGCGGCGAGGCGTGGTGCAGTCCGACCTCCTCGCAGATGATCATCGAGTACTGGGGCCGGCGGCCCCGTGCGGAGGACCTGGCCTGGGTCGATCCGGCCTACGACGATCCCCAGGTCTGCCACGCGGCCCGCCAGACCTTCGACCATCAGTACGACGGCTGCGGGAACTGGCCCTTCAACGCCGCCTACGCGGCGACCTACCCGGGCATGAACGCGGTGGTGACCCGGCTCTCCTCGCTGACCGATCTGGAACGGCTCGTGCGGGCCGGAATCCCGGCCATAACGTCGCAGTCGTTCCTGGAGAAGGAACTGACCGGCGCGGGCTACGGCACCGCGGGCCATCTGATGACCGTGATCGGTTTCACACCCGACGGCGATGTGATCGCCAACGATCCGGCCTCACCGGCCAATGACGCCGTGCGCCGGGTCTACCGCAGACGGGAGTGGGAGAACATCTGGCTCCGGACCAAGCGGTACAACGCGAGCGGGAGAGTGGTGTCCGGCACGGGTGGCGTCTGCTATCTGTACTGGCCGGAGCGCCCCTCGCCCGCTCAGCGCCGGGCACTGGCGGCCCTCGGTATCCACTGACGGGCACGCGGGCACCCGCCGGGTCCGCCGGCGGGGGAGTCCCGGGGGAGGGAGACGCAGGTCACTGCCCCCGGGGCCGCGCCCTGGCACTGTGGGTCCGGACCAACGGGACATACGCCCCCGAGGCGTACGCCCGGAGCCCGCACTCCGGGCGCGGGTCCGGAGCGCGCACTCCGGACCCGCCCGCACCCGCACTTCGAGCAGATGAGACCGCCATGACCTCAAGCGCCACTCCCGCCCCTGCCGTCGCTGTTGCCGTGGCCTCGGCCCGTGCCCGGACGGGAGGCCCCGGCGACGAGTCGAACGTCCTGGAGCACATCCTCGGCTGGACACTCGTCGTCGTGCTCGCCGTCCTCGTCACCCGGCTCGGCCTGATGTAGTCCGTTGCCCCGCCCGTCGGCCCGGAGACCGCTCGTCCGGTTGATGTGCCGGTGTCGTGGCGGACACGCCCCGGGGCACTCCCGGCCGTCGTGTCGCCGCCCGTCCGAACGGCTGTGCAGCTCTGTCATACTGCGCAGATCCTGCGTCGGATCCGAGACTAGGGCGTGCATTGGACAAGGGTGAGCCGCGCGGAGCGACCGAGAGGTCCCGGATCCGGCGTACCGAACTCATCGCGACCGGCCGGAAGTTGTTCGCCGACACCTCCTACGACGCGCTGTCGATGGATGACATCGCGCGCCACGCCGGGGTCGCCAAGGGCTTGATCTACTACTACTTCAAGAGCAAGCGCGGCTACTACCTCGCGGTCATCGAGGACTCCGTCACGGACCTGGTCTCCCGCGCCTCCGGTGACGCCGGGGCACCCCGCGCCCAGCGGGTGCGGCGCACCGTCGACGGATATCTGCGGTACGCCCAGAACAACCAGGCCGCGTTCCGCACCATCGTCACCGGAGGGGTCGGCTTCGACCCCCAGGTCCAGTCCCTCAGGGACGGGGTGCGCGAGGAGCTGATCCACACCATCGCGGAGGGCGCGTACGGCCGGCGGGACATCCCGGTGCTCGCCCGGCTCGCGCTGCTGGGCTGGCTCAGCGGCGTCGAGCAGATCACGCTGGACTGGCTGACCCACCGGGGACCGGACCGGGAACTGGTCTGCGCGCTGCTGATGCGGCTGCTGAGGGCGACCCTCGGCACCATCGAGGAGTTCGAGCCGGGCTGCCCGCAGCCGCCGCGGGAGCCCATGCCGCCGCCGTATCCCCAGGACGACGGTCCGGGGGCCGCAGCCGTGTCCGGGGCCGCCGCCGCTCCGGGGCGAACGGACGACGGCCCGGATGAGCCGGGGTCCGCCGTCCCTCAGGCCGCCGGGCACTGAGGGCGGCCTCGCGCGGGGCGCGGCGACACGGGCACGGCGCAGGGGCGGGGAGCCGATCCGGCTCCCCGCCCCGCGTGCGCTCGCCCCGCGTGCGCTCGCCCCGCGTGCGCTCGCCCCGCGTGTGACTAGCCGAGCGACCTGATGAGCTCACCGTCGGCGGTGTCGCCGCTCAGCTCCCAGAAGAACGTGCCGCCCAGCCCCTGCTGGTTCTTGTAGTTCATCTTCCCGGCGAGGGTGGCCGGGGTGTCGTAGCTCCACCACTGGTTGCCGCAGTGCGCGTACGCGGTCCCGCCGACCGTCCCGTTCACCGGGCACCGGTTCTTGAGCTCCTTGTAGTCGTCGATGCCCTGCTCGTACCGGCCGGGGGCCGGGCCCGTCGCGGTGCCGCCGGGCGCGCTCTGGGTCACTCCGTTCCAGCCGCGCCCGTAGAACCCGACGCCGAGGAGCAGCTTGGAGGAGGGCACGCCCAGGCGCTTGAGCTTCTGGATCGCCGCGTCGGAGTTGAAGCCGTCCTGCGGGATGCCCGGGTAGGAGGTGAGCGGCGAGTGCGGGGCCGTCGGGCCCTGGGCCGCCCAGGCGCCGAAGAAGTCGTACGTCATCGGGAGGTACCAGTCGACGTACTGGGCCGCGCCCGCGTAGTTCGCGGCGTCCATCTTCCCGCCGGCCGACGCGTCCGCCGTGATGGCCGCGGTCACCAGATTCGTACTGCCGAACCTGGCGCGCAGGGCGGACATCAGCGACACGAAGGACTCGCGACCGCTGCTGTCACAGGTCAGTCCGCAGGCGTTGGGGTACTCCCAGTCGATGTCGATGCCGTCGAAGACATCGGCCCAGCGCGGGTCCTCGACCAGCCGGTAGCAGGACTCGGCGAAGGCCGTGGGGTTGGCCGCCGCCTGGCCGAAGCCGCCGGACCAGGTCCAGCCGCCGAACGACCAGAGGATCTTCAGGTTCGGGTTCTGCTTCTTGAGCTTGCGCAGCTGGTTGAAGTTGCCGCGCAGCGGCTGGTCCCAGGTGTCCGCCACACCGTCGACGCTCTGGTCGGCGGTGTACGCCTTGTCGTAGTCGGCGTAGGAGTCGCCGATGGCGCACTGGCCGCCGGTGACGTTGCCGAAGGCGTAGTTGATGTGCGTCAGCTTGGAGGCCGAGCCGGAGGTGCTGATGTTCTTGACGTGGTAGTTCCGGCTGTAGATGCCCCATTGGGCGAAGTAGCCGATCACCTTGTCGCCGGCCGCGACGGGCGCGGGAGCGGCGGGCCGGGCTGCGGGGGCAGCGGCGGGGACGGAGGATTCGGCGGCGGCCGTGTGGGCCCCGCCGAGCAGGGTCGCTCCGAGTACGGCCGTACACGCCGCGGCGATCAGCGCCCGTATGCGGGCGCGGGGGCGGAGAGGAACGGTCATGGGATCTCCTCGTGGGGGAGGGAGAACAGTGGGGGGAAGGGGCCGATCGTCGGACGACTTTGTCATGGACGCGGCCATTCCCGGGGGACGATAGAAGGTCTGGACCATTGAGGTCAATGGCTCGCCGACCCGCCGCGGGCAGCTTGGCGGGATGCAGTCGGGTGATCGGCGTGGGACCGCTGTGGTGATCAACCCGTGACGCGACCTGCGCTGATCGGGCATACTCGACGCGCCAACGGCCGCCATGGGGCCTTTTCGTGATCCGGAAGGGCAGCATCGGCCTGGCAGAAAAATCGGTGGAACGCGCACACACCCTGGGCGCGCACCACCGCAGCGCCCGACAGGGAGGAGAGCGCCGCCATGTCCGACCGCGCCCCGCAGCCGGTGGAACGCCAGCTGCCCACCGAGGAGGCCAGGGACCTGATGGCCCTGGTACGCGAGATCGTCCAGCGGGAGATCGCCCCCCGGGCGGCCGAGGAGGAGGACGCGGGCCGCTTCCCCCGTGAGGTCTTCACCCTGCTGTCCGAATCGGGCCTGCTCGGCCTCCCGTACGACGGCGAGTACGGCGGCGGGGACCAGCCGTACGAGGTCTACCTCCAGGTCCTCGAAGAACTCGCCGCCGCCCGCCTCACCGTGGGCCTCGGTGTCAGCGTCCACTCCCTCTCCTGCCACGCCCTCGCCGGATACGGCACCAAGGAGCAGCAGGCCGCCCATCTGCCCGCCATGCTCGGCGGCGGCCTCCTCGGCGCGTACTGCCTCTCCGAGCCGTCCTCCGGCTCCGACGCGGCGTCCCTGCGCACCCGGGCGGTGCGCGACGGTGACGACTGGCTGATCACCGGCACCAAGGCATGGATCACCCACGGCGGGATCGCCGACTTCTACACGGTCCTCGCCCGCACCGGCGAGGAGGGCGCGCGCGGCATCACCGCCTTCCTGGTCCCCGGCGACGCCGAACGCCTGGTCCCCGCCGCGCCCGAGAAGAAGATGGGCATGAAGGGCTCGCCCACCGCGCAGCTCCACTTCGACGGGGTGCGCGTCCCCGACGCCCGGCGCATCGGAGACGAGGGACAGGGCTTCGCGATCGCCCTCTCCGCCCTGGACTCGGGCCGGCTGGGCATCGCGGCCTGCGCGATCGGCGTCGCCCAGGCGGCCCTCGACGAGGCGCTGTCGTACGCCACCATGCGCCGCCAGTTCGGCCGGCCCGTCAGCGACTTCCAGGGGCTGCGCTTCCTGCTCGCCGACATGGCGACCCGCGTCGAGGCGGGTCGCGCCCTGTATCTCGCCGCCGCCCGGCTGCGTGACGCGGGTGTCCCCTTCGCCCGGCAGGCCGCCATGGCGAAGCTGTTCTGCACGGATGCGGCGATGGGCGTGACGACGGACGCAGTCCAGGTGCTCGGCGGTTACGGCTACACCGCCGACTTCCCCGCCGAGCGCTTCATGCGCGAGGCCAAGGCGCTCCAGATCGTCGAGGGCACCAACCAGATCCAGCGCATGGTCATCGCCCGCCATCTGGTGGGCCCCGAGACCCGCTGAGAGGCGCCGCCTCCACAACGGCACGGGTGCCGCGCCCCGGTGAGGGCGCGGCACCCTGTGGTGTCCGGTGGTGCGCGGCCGCGTCCGGAGGGTGGGGGCGGTTCTCGGCCCCTCGGCGCCGCCACCTTGGAGAACCACGGGTGGTCGGCCGGGCCCCGGTGAACGCGCCGCACGAGGGCCGGGACCCCGACGCGGTCCGGGTCCGTCCAGGGCCGGGGCGGCGGTGGCCGACGACCGGACGGCCGGTGTACGTGGGGTCGAAGCGGTGCGGCCCCCGGGGGAGAGGGAACGCGGCACGGCTCCCGGATGATGACGGTTCTGGGGTGTGGGGGTGGGGGTCAGTGGCCGGCGGCGCGGCCGAGGCGGCGGGGGTCGGCGGCGCCGTGGACGGTGCCGTCGGTGTCGAAGGAGAGGGCGTGGCAGCTGCCCATTTCGGGTTCCCAGGGGGAGACGGTGCGCAGGGGGAGTCCGCGGTTCTCGACGGCGCTGATCACGTGTTCGCCCATGGTGGCTTCGACCATGGGGCGGCGGCTGGGGTGGAGGGACGCGCCGAACAGGGGCTGCTGTACGGATTCTCCGGGGGTCATCCCGCGTTCCAGGACGTTGACCGCGTTCTGGAAGACGTTCTGCAGCGCGGAGATGCTCGGGGAGCCCGCCGTGAACACCGGACGGCCGTCCCGCACCGCGAGCAGCGACGTCGCCCACCCCACGGGCATCGGCACCATGGGGGAGGCGTACAGCGTGATGGGCCGCGGGACGATGACTCCGTCGACCATCAGGCCGACCCCGAAGGGGGTGGAGGTGGCCGAGTGGGTGCCGTGGGCGATCATGCCGTTCTCGTCGACCGCGACGATCGCGTTCGTGCCCATGTTCATCGCGTCGAACGGACGCGGCGGACCGTGCAGCACCCGCGGCAACAGCTTCTCGGCGGTTTCGGGCGACACCGCGGCGAGCATCGCCTCCAGGGACTCGTCGGGGTCGTACAGGCCGTTGGGCACCGAGGTCAGTCCGTGGTGCCAGGCCTCCTCCACGATCCGGAGCATCAGATACAGACTCTCCGGATCCTCCGACGGCAGACCCCGCCCACCCAACCCCGCCA